>VBHS01000335.1 GCA_005881295.1 Chloroflexota bacterium | reverse complement strand
GTAGATGTGCAAATCCGTCCCACAGATCGCCGTGGAGGTGAGACGCATGAGCACATCGGTTGGTGCTTCAAGACGCGCATCCTCCACCGTCTCAATGTCCAGCCTCCTGTCCCCTCTCCAGACAACCGCTTTCATCGTGTTTCCCTTCTTTCTTCAAACCTTATTGAGCAAGAACTTTTCGGGTTTCCTCTACTCAGTATTTTTCATGCCCTGGGTGATCTCAAATCTGAATGTTGTTTACGAAAACAGTATCTAATTCTATACGCCATGCTCCCTTTGGAAGATACAGGTGGTTTTCCCCTCCTGTTTCACAGGCACAGCAATCCTGAGCAAGATCCTCGTCGGCGGTCAGAAAATCTGCTATGATAGAGCTATGAAGTCGCAGGGAGAGTCTGGAGTCTCTCGCCGTTGCCCCAGACCCCCAGCAAGCGTGGACCTGCGCTCCACGCAGGTCGCACCGACGGGAGTCTGAGGAGGGAGAGCGATGGCATTGCTGGGCATTGATCTGGGGACGAGTGCAGTCAAGGTCCTCGTCCTGGACACACAGGGGCGTTCTCTGGGCGTCAGCAAAGCGGGCTACGAGGTGATGTCCCCACATCCTGGGTGGGCGGAGGGCGACCCCAATGCGTGGTGGCGTGCGACGGTATCTGCTGTACAAGCAGCGATGGCGCAGGCTCCCCATGCCAGGATCACCACGATTGGCCTCTCCGGACAGATGCATGGCGTGGTTCCCACGGACAAGGGCGGACGGCCGACACGCGCTGCGCTCTTGTGGGCCGATACCCGGGCGGAGGAGGAGCTCAAACACTATCAGGCGCTGCCTCCTGCTCTGCTTGGGCAGCTGGCAAACCCACTCGTGCCTGGGATGGCCGGTCCGCTTCTGTGCTGGTTGGCAGATCACGAACCGGAGGCATATCAGGCGACGCGCTGGGCACTGCAACCGAAGGATTGGCTCCGGCTCTGCCTGACCGATTCCGTTACCGCAGACCCCAGCGACGCCTCGGCCACCCTGCTCTACAATCTGCCAGCAGACCAGTGGGCCGACGACGTGATCGCTGCCCTGGGTTTGAGCAGGGAACTGTTTGCCGCACTCTCCCCATCGGGGGCATTCGCTGGGACGCTTTCGGCACCAGCGGCGGGAGCACTGGGCCTCTCGGCGGGGCTGCCCGTGGCAACCGGTGCCGCCGATACCGCCGCGGCCTGCCTGGGGACTGGCTTGCTTGCCCCGGGACCTATCCAGTTGACGCTGGGGACAGGAGCGCAACTGGTACAGCTCTGCCCAGACCCTCTCGCCGACCCAACCGGGCGCACCCACCTCTACCGTGCTGCTGACGGAGTCCACTGGTATCGCATGGCGGCAGTGCAAAACGCGGGCCTCGCCCTCGACTGGGTTCACCGGATACTGGGTGCCAGCTGGGATGAACTCTATGCGAGTGCTGGTGCAGTGGCACCCGGTGCCGGAGGTGTCATGTTCCTCCCCTATCTGACACGCGAGCGCGCGCATCACCAGAACCCTCACAGCACGGCAGCCTTCCTGGGCATGCGGATCGATCATCAACAGGAGCATCTGCTGCATGCCGCCCTCGAGGGGGTGGCATTCGGCATCCGTGCTGCCCTGGAGGCCCTTCCGGGTGCAAGTGAGGGAGCTGACTTGCGCCTGGCCGGAGGCGGGAGTGTGCATCCAGCCTTGCGTCAGATGCTCGCCGATGTCCTGGGGAGAGCATTGGTGGCAGTCGACATATTGGACGCATCTGCTCGGGGTGCTGCCTTACTTGGTGGCATCGCGGGTGGCATCTGGGCCGATGCGGCGGCGACCGCCTCAGTCGCCCCTGGTATGCAGGTCGTCGCAACTCCCAATCCTGGACACGCCTCGGTCTATCATGAGGTGTATGGACGATACCAGAGGCTGGCAGCAACAATCGATGCCCCAGTGTAAATGCAGGCAGGATTTGCCGAATTGGGCAAAAGCAGAATGGCTCACCACTTCTCAACTTTGGAAAGGGCAAGTGCATCTTATTTTGGGAGATGATAAATAGGTGGCACCCCTGGAACATCTCCCAATTTGATGCGCGAGCTCACACAGCGATACAAATGAAACAAGTGAAACAAGTGAAACAAATGAAACAAGTGAAACAAACCTCATTGGAAGGAAATGCACTAAACATGGCTGCCGCTGAAACCCTTATCAAGCGGTATCAGTATATGTTATAGACCTGTGTCAGAGCCTACCTGGAAAGTGAACAGGCACACGATGTGATGCAGTTCGCGGGGATCATCCTGATCGTTGGCGTGCTGGCGACGCTGGTGGTGACCCTGGGCCGTGAGGTCCTGAGGCCCGAGAACAAGCAGAAGGCGTAACTTTATACCTCTTTTGGGTCATGCAAACCCGAGCATTTTCATGTATACTCTACGAATCAGTGTTCATATCGTCTTTGACGAGCGTGTCAGCGATACAAGCGAGAAAAAGAAAGGAACGAAACCATGGGATTTGACCAGTACCACGAACCGGCGAACGAACTCTCGCCAGAGACCCGCACCTTTGCACGTATGATTGCTTCTCTCACCGAAGAAGCCGAAGCCATCGGGTGGTACGAGCAACGTTTAGCCGTGGAGCCAAACCCGCAGGCTCGAGCCATCATGGCCAATGCCCAGGGGGAGGAATTCAAGCATTTTGGCATGGACCTCGAATTTTTACTGCGTCAGAAGCCAAAGTGGCGCGTCGCCCTACAGGATATCCTCTTCAAAGAGGGTGACATTGTCGAACATGGAATCCGGAGGCATTCCTGGCAGAGCGCTGGAAGAGCGAAGCCATCAAGCAGTGGCCTAAGTACGCCTACTTCCCCTTTGGGGGCGGACCAAGGCTCTGTATAGGCAACTCCTTTGCCATGATGGAGACCGTTCTGCTGCTGGCGACAATGGTGCAGAAGTTTCACCTGAAGCTGGTGCCGGGTCATCCTGTGGTGCCATGGCCTTCAACAGAGTGCGGCAAGGAGTCCCCCGCCTTCAGGCATGGGGTGGGGTAATTGACTAAGAGATATAGCTCTTGAGAGTCAGGCTGGCATCAGCAAAATCCTGTATTTCCTTCCCTGGATTCCCTGATATTCCTTTAGGGCTGACCCGACCAGGATTGCGGACTATTCACATGAGCATGCCTCTTGAGCATCATCGTGCTTTTTTATCAGACCAGCACTGATCAATTGCCACACTGCCTGCCGCCTGGAGAATGTTCCCTGATGCCCGTGGCAAGTTCGAGAGAGCGAGTTGCCTCCCCTGCACCCTGCAAGGCAACAGCGACGACGATATGCCCCTTCAGAAATTCCGTTACGTAGATCATTTACTCCCGTTCTATTTGAAGGAAGAGCAATCACTCATCGTCATAGAAAGATCGCAGATGGACAATTCAAACCAATCTAAAACAGCAAATCAAGCAAGCACTTCAGTTGAACCAACCCCGTTATCATGGGGCAAATCGTATCTCATGTGTCCGCCCGATTACTTCGGGGTATTCTACGAGATCAATCCCTGGATGCATCGAGAAAATCGTCCTGATTTCGAGCTTGCCATTGAACAGTGGCACAACCTTGTGGCCAACCTCCGGCGAGCCGGGGCAAAAGTCGAAATGATCGAGCCGGTGAAAGAGCTGCCTGATATGGTCTACGTCGCCAACGCGGGCCTTGTTGATGGTCAGCGTCTGATCTTGAGCAGATTTCGCCATGCTGAGCGGCAGCCCGAATCAATCTACACCTCGCAGTGGTTCCAGGCTCGTGGCCGTGAAGTAGCGGAACTGGTTGGCGAAGACGATATCTCCTTTGAGGGTTGTGGTGATGCCTTCCCATTTCGCGGCAGCTTGCTGGCTGGTTATGGATTCCGTTCGGACCTTTCCTCTCATGCCGTCCTTTCTCGGCTGCTTGGTGTCACGGTGCATTCGGTCAAGCTCATTGATCCGCGTTTCTACCATTTCGACATCAGCTTCTCTCCGCTTGATAATCGACATGCCATCATTAACCCGGCCGCATGGGATCGTGCGAGTAACGCAATCATCGAACAACTCGTGCCCGAGCCGCTCGTGCTCGAGCTGGATGAAGCGCTTACCTTCTGTGCGAACTCTGTGGTTGTGGACAAAGTCATCGTTATGCCGGCATGCCCTCCTCGTGTCGGTCGTATCCTCGAGCGTTGGGGATATGATGTTTGCGTGTCGCCAGTGAGCGAGTTTCTTAAGGCTGGAGGGGCAGTGCGCTGTTTGACTTTGCCACTGGATATGACTATTTCGAATCCTGCTATGAACTATAAAGAGGGTGAGCCGAAGCTGCTTCACGAATCTGAAAATGTACAACTTGATCTCTGACATATACTAGAGGGTATGAGAGAAACACAGGAAGACATCGAGCGCTTGCAAACACTTTTAGACAACAGCATCAAGCGGGCGGGAGCTTTCCTGCGCCGCTCGTTTCAGATGCCGGAACACTCGCTCACCCCTCAGCAGCTGATCGATTGCTGGCTGGACGTACAAACCGTCGCGCTGGCAACGATCACGACGAGAGGCGAGCCGCGCATTGCCCCTATCAGCTCACTGCTCTACCGAGGCGATATCTACATCCCAACCGTCGCCACCGCCGCGCGCACGCGTCATGTCATGAAGCGGCCCGCCGTCAGCCTGACCCTATTTCGTGAAAACGAACTGGCGATCATCGTGCATGGCTACGCGGCCATCATCTCACCTGACCACGCGGATTTTGAGACGCTGGAGAACCTTTTGTACGCATACACCTATACAAAGGCTGGCGAGTGGGGCGAAGGCGTCTACCTTCACATCCAGGCCGAGGCCATCTACACCTACAACAGGCATCCCCACCGGCCCATCGAAAGCCTTCCTCTGCAGATGAGACCGCTTACCACCGAAGACAGCGAATGGGTACGGCAGTTTATCATCGAACACTGGGGCGACACTTTCGTCGTCGCTCACGGCAAGGTCTATCATCCACAGACGCTGCCCGGCTTCGTCGCCATCCTGAAAGGGAACCGGGTGGGACTGCTCACATACTCTCTTGAAGGTGAGAACTGCGAGATCGTGACGATCGATAGCACAAAGCCGGGGATCGGTATAGGCACACTGCTGATCGAGGCAGTCACGCAGGCGGCACGAGAAGCAGGCTGCAAGCGGCTCTGGCTGATCACAACGAATGATAATCTCCATGCGCTGCGCTTCTATCAAAAACGCGGCTTCACGCTCGTCACCATTCATCGCAATGCGGTCGATGTCACCCGCCAACTGAAGCCGCGCATCCCCTTGATCGGCAACGACCAGATTCCCTTACATGATGAGATCGAACTTGAGATGATGTTAGAGCGATAGCACCGCGAAGGGAAAAGCGAACAGCCGTTCAATATGAGCAGATAGAAGAAGTTTTTGTCTTTTCCGTATGCTATGATGGTCAAGTGAGCAGAAGGTGACCATCTCATTTGCTAGAATTGCCGAAATGAGACGCAGAACGAGATATGGAGGTTGTATGAGAAAAGTAATTGTCTTCATGATGACAACATTGGATGGCTTCTTTGCAGGGCCAAACGGAGAAATAGAAAAGAACTGTAAATCGTCAGTTCATTCATTCGCTACGTCGCTAAATTCAAATGTTAGGTGGCTCCGACAATCGAGGTAACGCTTATGTGTAGAAACATCAAGACGCTCTTCAACTTCGAACCGCCTGTGACCGAGGAAGAGATTCGTGAGGCCTCATTGCAATTCGTGCGAAAGGTTAGCGGCTTCAACAAGCCATCGAAAGCCAACGAAGCTGCATTCCTTGCTGCCGTTGACGAGATAGCAGCAGTCTCCAGCAACCTT
>VBHS01000100.1 GCA_005881295.1 Chloroflexota bacterium | reverse complement strand
AGCAACATGCGCACCCGCTGCTGCCCGCAGCACCTTGGGATTATAGTAGTCGACACAGTTAGCAGTAAGCAACACCGCGTGCACATCAGCAGCCAGGGCCATGCGCAAAATAGTGCCCATATTACCGGGATCAGCAAGATTATCGAGAATGAGGAGCACGGGACGGTGTGCTGGAAGACGCTTCGCATATATGCGGGCGGGACTGAATACGTCAAGAGGGAGCACGCTCACCACACCCTGCGCCGTTTGTGCATCACTCAACACATCCATCACCCGTTCGCTCACCTCTATCAATTGGTCATCGGACAGGCCCGCACTGTGCACCAGCCGCTCAAGAAGCACTCTTCCCTTCACTGTGCGTTGCAATAACTCTGGCTGGAAATACACCTCGCGCGGCACTATACCGGCATCTAGCAAGACCTCAAGAAGGTGTGGGCCCTCCATCAAGAAGAGGCCGCTTTTTTTGCGGCCTCTTCTCGTGTACAGGTCTTGCAGTTTGCTAATACGTGGATTATGCGGGCTGGTAATGAGCATCGGCTCTCGGCCTTACTTGATTCTCTCCAGGGCTGTATTCACCAATGCGCTGAAGGCTGCCTCGTCGTTGACGGCCATCTCAGCCAGAATCTTGCGATCGACATCGATGTTGGCCGTATGGATAGCATGCATTAACTTGCTATAGCTGACACCATGCATGCGAGCAGCCGCGTTGATACGCGTAATCCACAGGCGGCGCATATCGCGCTTGCGAGTACGACGATCGCGATACATATACGCCATCGAGCGCATGACGGATTCATGGGCTGGACGGAAAAGGCGTCTACGTGTACCACGATGGCCCTCAGCCATCTGTAAAAGTTTTTTATGTTTCTTGTGTGCGGCTACGCCACGTTTCACTCTGGGCATCGTTAATCCTCCATTCGATTCTTTCTACATGACTCATACCTTAAAAGGCATAAGGAAGGAGACGTTTTATGCGGCGAGTATCACTCGCGGGCAGCGGAAAGTCTTTATCCATCGAACGGACGGCACGAGGTGACTTATTGCGGCGCAGGTGGTTTAAGGCAACCTTGCGGCGCATCACTTTACCGCCACCGGTAACAACGACGCGCTTCGCCATAGCTTTGTGTGTTTTCAGTTTCTGCTTCATAACTCTTCTTTCCATGTCTATATACGGGGTAGAGGCAATTTTTCGTTGAATCAAATGCTGCGAATCTGTCTGCTTGAGCGCACAACTAGCACATGGGCCGGCGCACAATAGGAGAGAGGCAGTGTGGGTGGCGATTCTTGCCCTGCAAACTCTTTTTCAATCCCACAAACAAGTACTCCATCGAAGGCGCAGAGAAGCCTTTGTCCAGAGCACATCCCCGTTGCGTGTCGATTATAGCACATCTCCTATCTATTGGGCAATAGCATACCCGGCTAATTATCCTATAATAAGGGTTACAAAGAATTTGATCTGAATATTTTCTAAAGATAGACTTGAAAGCACACGAAATAAATTGGAGGACATTATGCAAATTGGCATCGGTCTACCAGCTACAGACCCGGGTGTAAGCACAGATTTCATTTTAGATTGGGCCAGGCGAGCCGATGCCGGCCCCTTCTCCAGCCTTGGCATCATTGACCGCCTCGTTTACAGCAACTATGAACCACTTATTACATTGGCAGCGGTTGCCGGTATTACCGGGCGCATTCGCTTGATGACCTCAGTGGTGATCGCACCGCTGCGCACCGCCGGCATTCTGGCCAAACAGGCGGCCAGCCTCGATGCCCTCTCCGGTGGGCGCCTGACCCTCGGCGTGGGCGTAGGAGGGCGAGCCGATGATTTTCACGCGGCCCCGGCATCGTTTAACGATCGAGGGAAGCGCTTCGAGGAACAGCTCACTCTCATGAAGCGCATCTGGTCCGGCCAGCCAGTGGATGATACTGCTGGTCCAGTAGGGCCGTTACCGGCTCGCCAGGGAGGACCTGAACTGTTGATCGGCGGCTACACACCATTCGCGATCCAGCGCGTTGCTCGCTGGGGAGATGGTTTTGTACTGGGCAGAGCAAGCGACCCATCCACTCGCCGCCAGGTATTGCACATGGTTGTAGAAGCATGGAAGGAGGCAGGCCGCCCCGGCAGGCCGCGCCTCGTCAGCAGTATAGAATATGCCTTCGGACCCGCTGCGCTCGAACGCGCCGCCGCAAGCTTGCGACGCTACTACAGCTACCTGGGAGATCAACGAGCGGAAGTGATCTCAAAGAGCGTTATCTCTTCACCCCAGGCGCTCAAGGCTGATATACAGGCCTTTGCTGATATCGGCCTGGACGAACTGCTTATCTTCCCCGTCGTCTCTGAGATGGAGCAATTTAATCGACTGAGGGACGTGATTGGTTAGTCAAGATGGAGCGTTTTGCAACAGCGCGGGGGATATGCTATCATGCCTGCGAGAAAATTCTTACAGGGAAGAGTGAAAGAAGAAAGGGTAGCCATGGAGCAGATCAATGAGCAGCACCCGCATAGGGGTGATTGGCTGCGCGAGATCGTGTTTGGACTCAACGACGGCCTCGTCACAACGCTTGTGTTTATTATGGCCGTCAGTACAGCAGCGCACGCTAACCTGATACTTATCGTACTCGGCGAAGTGCTGGCAGGAGGCATCTCAATGGCGCTTGGTGGCTACCTCTCCGCTCGCACCGCCAAAGAAGTACTTGATCAACGCATTGCCACCGAGCGTTTCGAAATTAAGCACGAGCCAGAGGAAGAGCGTGCCGAACTACGCGCGATCTACCGCGACAAAGGCTTTAGCGGCGCGCTACTTGACCGCGTAGTCGGCCATCTAACTGCCAATGACGAACGATGGTTCCGGGCAATGGTTCATGATGAACTGGGCGTAGTAGAAGACAAGCACATCAACCCATGGCTACAAGGCATCCAGATTGGCATCTCTTTTGTGGTCGGCGGGCTCATTCCGGCTATACCAGTCATACTTTCTCTGCCACAAGCTCGCTGGTGGGCCTATGGGCTCACCGCCCTTACCGCCCTCGTACTGGGAGCAATCAAAGCCAGGTACACACACAAAGGCGCTGTACGTGCCGGCCTTGAATTTCTCGCAGTTGTCACCATCGGAACTTTGGCCGGCGTTGGGCTCAGTTTCCTCCTCCACGGGTGATATATCTGATATATCACCTATATCAGTAAATTTATCTTCCCCTCTTCTGCGCAAAATCAATACCATTTTTCGTTCATTTGTTCTAGGTACATTATTCACTCCCCTTTTTGCCCCTAAATAATATTGACTGCTTGCTCAAAGTTGGGTATACTCTCTTTAAGATAAATTAGAACTTCCGTTCTGAGTTATCCCTATTTTTACCATGCGCGGATGGCCTACCTATTTTTTGCGTTGCTCTTCCCACACGCTGGTGTCGTCCGCGCAAGAGAAGAGAGTATGAACGACCATCGCTTATCTCTATTTCTTTGGCGCGTCTCATGCGGCTTCCCCTCGCCAGCCGACGATTATGTCGAGACGGCGCTTGACTTGAATGAACTCGTGATTGCTCACCCGGCGGCCACCTTTTATGTCAGAGTCTCCGGCGACTCCATGATGAACGCCGCTATCTGTCATG
>VBHS01000099.1 GCA_005881295.1 Chloroflexota bacterium | reverse complement strand
TTTAGCATGTAATTCACTGCGCACGATCATGGGCCCAATGGCGGCCTCTTCCGCCAGCCGCTGGCGCAATGCCTGGGGCAGGTTGGTCATCGCCGAGAAATCGGTTGCGAGATACTGGTAGAGCCAGCTGTAGATTTGTTTGGCGCGAAAGGGCGCTTCACCACGTTCCACCAGCCATTGCTGTAACTGTGGGAGGGTGAACGCAAGCAGATCCGTTTTCTTCTGGGTGTTCGCCGGTGTTATCGTCATGTTTTCATTATAGCACGTTTAAGGGTTGGCAGATAGCTTTAAGAAGGCAGAAGAAATGTAAATTCTCAAGAACCCCTGCAATTACTTAAACTTTTTCCTGTGCTAATTCGTATGAGCAAACAAGGGACACTTCCCCAAAATGATATATTTAGCAAGACGGAGAGATGAAATAAGCAGGAAAGAAATATACAACCATGTCCATGATAACTCCTGAAACACAATCTAAACCGTCTTCGCCTCCATCCCCAGATATTGCCGGTTTTCGGCAAGTGCTGAAAAATCGTAACTTCGTACTGTTATGGCTGGCGCAGCTTATTTCACTCACTATCCTCAACGCTGCGAACTTTGGCATCATCGTCATCGTCAATAATGTTACCCACTCTGTCGTCATGGCTGGTATCGCCATCATCGCCTTTACGTTACCTGCCCTCCCATTTAGCGCGGTTGCGGGCGCAATTGTTGATCGACTGAATAAGCGCCTGGTATTATGGTTTCTTGCTGTTGGGAGGGCTTGTATCACGTATCTTTCCGCCTTTCACACTACAATTGGCCGGGTTGACCCTGCACGTGCAATCCATTGATATGCTCTTTGTCCTGGTGGCTTTTCTCTACCTCGTTTGCGCGGCTCTCATTCTCTGTATTCCTACCCGCGCGTTTACTGAGAAGCATATCGAACGGGAAAAGTCTACCAGTGGAGAGGCGGGCAAGGCGTTAGAGAAGATATGGCGCGAAATCGTCGAGGGATGGCAATTTGTGCGCAAGGATCGTGTCCTCTTCTTTGCGGTCATTCAGCTTTCCGTTGTGGGCAATATCATGTTGCTCATAGGTGAGTTAGCGGGTACCTTTGTACAGCAGGTCCTGCATCGTCCCGCTGAAGACATGGTGATCATCCTTGCACCCGCGGCTATCGGCCTGGTTGGTGCGTCAATCTTGATGCCGCGTATCACCGAACGAGTCGGAAAGCTGCGTTTGACCAGAATAGGTTTTATCGTGTTGGGAGTGGGTTTCATGCTCTTGCCGGTGACGCAGTGGTTAGCCTGGGATTTCTATGGAGAAAAGGGTGCATCGTCACCTCTGTTGTTATGGGTGACGATGTTGCTGGTGTTTGTGCTGGGAATGGCAACGGCCTGCGTCAACATACCAACCCAGACTCTGATGCAGGAACACGCGCCGGAGGAGGTTCGAGGACGCGTCCTCTCGTTACAGTATATGCTGTACAACACGGGATCAATCCCGATATTGCTCTTCGCGGGTTTCTTTGCCCAGTTCCTCGGTCTCAACGGATTGATCTTCCTGGTCTCTGCCTCTCTGCTGCTGTTCTGCTGGTGGGGAATATGGTATGTGGGACGCCACGAGCAGGCAAGTATAAGCGAATAGGCTGGTAAAACTTACTTTTTAACCACAAATACTAGCTCGCTGTCAAAAATCAGGCGCTTCATCTCCCAGTGCTGCACACCGGCAATAAGCTCGCGGAAGTGAGCCTCGTAATGTTCCAGCATCCCTCTACTCCTACCTCCCAGGCTATGGATAGGAAACGAAACAACCAGGTTTTGCGCGTGAATCTCTCGTAAGAGTCGATGGCCTGCCGTCTTATCTAACTGTTCCAGGCACGGTATTGCTTTGAGGAGAAAGGCCACATCTGCCTGTTGTGGTGGGCTTGTTTGTAGCACATCGCACACCTGCGCGCTGCCCTGTACATGCATAAGTGCCAGCCATCCCTGCAAGAAGTCCACCATACTGTGGTAGATATCATACGCATAGTATGCAGCCCCCTCTTCCGCCAGCTGCATCCAGGGAAGAGCCAGGGGATTCAGACCGCAGGCAATGTCGAGCACGCTGCGAATCGGGGGCAACTCGCTAAATATTTGTGCGTAAAACTGGGGAAGGATAGCAATGCGTTCCCTGGTAGAAGCGTGGTAGGTCATCATCGTGGCGCATAGGTCAAGCAACCGTTGGCGGTTGCCTGATAGAGTCACCACTTTCAGTTCATTGAGCCATAGCGTGTAGTGTTCTCTTGTGTCAAGGTAGGCGCCCCCGACCTGGTGCAGCTTGTTTTTAGTCGCCTTGAGCGCTTCCTTGGTATTGTGGCGCTTGCGCAATTCCTGCGCGGCAATCCGCGTAATAAGCTCCTTGGAGATATCCCTGTATTTCGCGCTTGCCAGTACAGCGTCAACCAGCGATGCTACCTGCTGCTCGTCAGCCCTCTCCATCACGTTTCTTCCTCAATCGCTCTGTCAGTTGTGTCATAAAACGCAGGTTATGGATGGTGGCAAGCCTGAAAAACAGGGTATCGTTGATCTTGAAGAGGTGGTGTAGATATCCAAGTGAGTAATTGGTGCAACACAGGCAGTCACAGTAGCTGGAGACAGGGGCGTTGGACTTGATGTGCTTGTCATCGTTGATGTAGGTGTACGAGAGCCATTTATCCTCCAGGCCACATCGAAGCCTATCTCTAACAATTCATCCGCGCAGCGCTTGCGCAACTCGAGCGATCCACCTCCCTGGATGACGGCGAACAAGAGGGGGCGCTGCTCCGGCGGGAGCCGCTTCTGATTGACCTGGTGCAGGAATTCCTTTTTGCAGCGTCTGGCCCAGGCAATCGTTCGCTTGACCGACGTTTCCTGCATTTCATAAGAAGCATCTACATGCGTACATTCATCGAGGCAGATGACTACATCCGCTCCATAGCTCATCTGGAGTTGTATGGTTTTCTCCGGTGTCAGGTGGAACTTGCGCTCAGCTGATTCAGGTTTGAATGTAATGCCATCGTCATTGATCGTGCCAAATTTGGGGTTTTGCTGGATGAGCGAGTAGGCCTGGAAACCACCCGAGTCTGTGACGATGGGACGGGGCCACGCGCTCATACGGTGGAGCCCGCCCAGTGCATGAATGGTGGAGGAGCCTGGTCGCTGCATCAAGTGAAAGGTATTCATCACGACTGCCTGTACCTGGCAGTCAAGCAGGTCGGTGGCATCGACTGCGCGCACGACTCCCAGCGTGGCATCCGGCATGAAAACAGGCATGGACACCTGGCCATATGGCAATTTCAAACTGCCATACGGATTCGTCACTTCTAAGTTGTCGCTCGTTGTTGACTGCTCCATTTTCCGGAATTGTATCAACTACTGGAGAAGATAGCAAGCACGCCCCAATCGTAATGCGATGGATGGACGGCTTCGTGGCAGGCCACGAGCCGTTCATCCATCGCATTTTTATTAGTGGGCAGAGGTAGTAATCAATAGAATTATTGGGTGGAATCATAGACAGGGCTATACAAAATGCTTACAATATAATCTATCTGCGGCAGATGACGTTGATTTTGCCAGTCAAACACGCCTGGCTGGCATTCCAGAAGCGGAAAGAAGAATGTTTAATGAGGAATTTAGCCAACAGGGCTTTGCATATTGCTGAGGGACTCGGTGCCAGCTATGTGGATGTGCGTGTCATGGAGCGCACCACAGAGGGAATTGAGGTCAAAAATGGGCGCGTTGAAGGCGTTGCCAGTTCAACCAGCGCGGGATTTAATGTGCGTGTCATCGTCAATGGAGCCTGGGGGTTTGCCAGCAGCGCGCGTATGGATGATGCTGAAGTCGAGCGTATAGCCAGGCAGGCAGTACAGATTGCGCGTGCCAGCGCCCTTGTCGCGGGCAAACCCGTTCAACTCTCGCCGCTCGCAGCGCAACGAGGTTTCTATCGCACCCCCATGGAGCGTGATCCCTTTACAGTGCCCCTGGACCAGAAGGTCCGCTTATTGCTCGATGCCGATGCCGCGATGCGCAGCGTGCAAGGAGTTACACTCACCAGCAGCGACATGGAATATTCACGCGAACACAAAGTATTTGTGAGTTCCGAAGGGAGCGAGGTCGAGCAAGAACTGTTTGATACAGGCGCGGCTATCTCGGCCAGCGCCGTTGATCCTTCCAGTACTGAAATACAGACGCGCTCCTACCCCAATTCATTTGGGCGCCAGGCCGGCACGACGGGCTATGAATTTGTCGAGGCGATGGATCTACCCAATCACGGTGCGCGTATTGGCGAGGAGTCCGTCAAGTTGCTATCGGCCAGGCAGTGTCCCAGCGGCCTCAAAACGATCATTCTTGATGGGCCGCAGGTCGCTCTCCAGGTGCACGAGTCATGCGGGCACCCTATCGAATTGGATCGTGTTTTGGGTATGGAGGCGGGCTTCGTCGGCAAAAGTTTCCTGACCATTGATAAACTCAATAGCAATTATCACTATGGCTCTGAGATCGTGAATATGACCGCCGATGCCACTATTGCGGGAGGCCTCGGTACCTTTGGCTGGGACGACGAGGGTGTACCGGCACAGCGCTCTCTTATTGTCACTAACGGCATCTTTACTGGCTACCTGATGTCGCGTGATACGGCTCCCCTGCTCGGATTGACCAGCAATGGCTGTGTGCGCGCGGACGGCTGGAACCGTTTGCCGATGATCCGCATGACAAATGTCAGCCTTGAGCCGGGGACCTGGACATTAGACGACCTTATTGCCGATACGGATGACGGCATCTTTATGAGCATCAATAAAAGCTGGAGCATCGATGATCTTCGCTTGAATTTCCAGTTCGGCGTGGAGATGGCCTACGAGATAAAGCATGGCAAGCTGGGTGAGATGTTGAAGAATGCCACCTACACGGGCATTACGCCGCAATTCTGGGGCTCCTGTGATGCCATCTGTAATCGTGATGAGTGGACCGTCTGGGGAACGCCCAACTGTGGTAAAGGCGAGCCGATGCAAGTGATGCGCACCGGTCACGGCGCTGCCCCGGCGCGTTTTCGCAATGTACAGGTGGGCGTCGGCAACTGGTGAGACTGGGAGAATACGCCCTGAGAGGAAGAAATCATGTTTTCTGATGAGACAAACGTGCGTGCGCTGCTGCAAAAGGTACTCGGCTATTCACAGGCTGACCAGACCGAGGTCGTCTACCTTGGCACGGAGAGCGCCCTGACGCGTTTCGCCAATAATAGCATCCACCAGAACGTCGCTGAGAGTAACCACGAGCTACGCGTGCGAGCCGTAGCTGGCAAAAGAGTAGGTGTGGCGACCACCAATCGTCTGGATGATGAGTCGCTGCGGCGTGTGACGGAGCAGGCGCTGCAGATCGCTCGTCTTCAACCCGAAAATCCAGAGTTTCATTCACTGCCAGGACCCCAGCCGATTTTGCCCGCACCTGGCTATAGCGAGCTGACCGCCCGCTTCAGCCCGGAAGAGCGCGCTCAGCGTGTCGGTATCATCGTTAAACTGGCCAGGGAACGCGGCCTTGAATCAGCGGGAGCCTTCTCTACGAACGCATCTCAAGTAGCGGTGGCAAACTCCCTGGGCATCTTTGCCTATGAGCCGCGCACCGACTCCGAATGTCACGCCGTTGTCATGGCAGACGAACAAGGTTCAGGCTACACGCAGCGCATAGCCACAGACGCCACCACTCTCGATTTTGAGGCGATGGCGCGCGAGGCGGTAGACAAGGCGCAGCGCAGCCGTAAACCTGTAGACATCGCGCTTGGAGAGTACCAGGTCGTGCTCGACACCTATGCCGTGGGCGATATGTTGCAGAATCTCATCTTTATGGGCCTCTCAGCAACCGCCGTGCAGGAAGAGCGCAGCTTTATGAATGGGCAGTTTGGCAAACAACTGCTTGATCCGCGCGTCACCATTTACGATGATGGCCATGATCCCACCAGCCTGCCCCAGGCCTTTGACTACGAGGGCGTGCCAAAACAACGTGTCGTAATGTTCGATCACGGTATCGCTAACGCAGTTGTCTACGACTCATACACCGCGGCGCGTGAGGGGAAACAGAATACAGGCCACGCCTTGCCCGCACCAAACCCCTTTGGCCCAATCCCTCTGAATACCATGATGGAGGCGGGCGATGCCAGCATGGAAGAACTGCTTAAGGGTGTTGAAAGAGGGCTCTACGTCACACGATTCCACTACACCAACACGGTCCATCCTGTCAAAACGCTTTTCACCGGCATGACCCGCGACGGAACTTTTTTGATAGAGCATGGCGAGTTGACCAGCCCGGTCAAAAACCTGCGTTTCACTCAGAGTATCCTCAACGCGCTGCGCGAGGTACAGGCCATTGGCCGTGAGCGCATCCAATGCAGCGAATATTTGACCGTTGTGGCACCCGCCCTGCGTATCGGGCAATTCAATTTCACGGGGGTGACATCCTCCCCCGGCTAAAGCGCGGGGGCTTCCTCTTATCGCTAAGAGGCTTTCCTGCTTCGTTGAGGCTTGCCAGGCTTGGTTTTCACCGCACCGGGTCTTACGGCCTCTCCACAGGCAGCAACCG
>VBHS01000098.1 GCA_005881295.1 Chloroflexota bacterium | reverse complement strand
ACCTATTACGAAATAGTAAGTAGTAATTCGAGCAAAGTCTATACCATCTAAAATGCGTATGCTGGTGAACGTGTATTACAGCGAAAGCGTCCCTATCGCATAAAGGAGCATCGCTAGCACTCATATATGGCCATCTTATCATAACAAATTAGAATAAAATAGATAATTTGAAAGAATGAAAGAAATATGTTATGGTTTTATCAGGGAACGGGAGTTTACCCGGTCAGCACAAATTGTATCTACAAGGAGGAGCTTCATGGCAATAGTTCAGGAATTTCTCAAGGCAAATGAGGCGTATGCTTCAACATTCCATAAAGGAGACCTCGCCATGCCCCCAGCCAGGCATGTCGCTGTACTCGTCTGTATGGATGCGCGTATAGATCCGGCACGCGCCCTCGGTCTCGAGGAAGGAGACGCCCACGTCATCCGCAATGCAGGTGGAAGAGCAGCCGATGCGCTACGTTCACTCGTCATCTCAGAGCAGTTACTCGGCACCACTGAGATCGTGGTTATTCACCACACCGATTGTGGCATGCTCACGTTTAGCAATGAGGATCTGCACAACAAGGTGAATCAGGAATTGCAAGCTGATGCAAGCCACATCGACTTTCTCCCTTTCAAGGATCTGGAGCAGTCCGTTCGCGACGATGTAGCATTCCTCAGAGAGTCACCACTTATTCCACAGAACATAGCGATTAGCGGTTTCATTTATGATGTGAAAGATGGCCGATTACGCCCTGTAACCTGATTTCAAGCAGACAGATTATCCTCCATAAAGTGAAGATGGCTAGAAGTGTTGTTCCTCTCCCCCCCACTTCTAGGCCATCCTGCGGTAAGCAAGCCCGGATGATTTATCCCTCCTGAAGCTGTGGTGGCTTGCTGTTGCAACAAGCTTTCCCTCAATGCTTGTGTGTAGTAAGATGTAAAAATGAGGAGTCTATGGAAAACCTGGAGGGAAAAATATTGGCGAAGCCTGTTAATGCAATTGTCGTTCATAGCCCGCATTCGGGAAGATCAGCACTTCTTTCACAAGCGCTGACACATACTCAAGAAGCAGGGGTTCATGTCTCCCAGGTTATCTCGATCGCAGAACTTGATGGCTTACCCGCCCAGGGAGCATCATGGCGAGCACAAGGCATTGATATCGCGATAGCGGCGGGTGGTGACGGGTTGGTAGGAGGAGTCGTCACCCATATTGCTGAGAGTGGCCTACCTCTCGGGATACTGCCGCTTGGCACGGCTAACGATATAGTGCGCACTTTAAATATTCCTCTTGATATAGCACAAGCAGCCCAGCTCTTTATATCTGGTAAAGAGCTGGAAATTGATATAGGTGCAGCGCAACCGGCAGAACAGGCCCCACATCCCACGAATCCATCGCCCGAAGGTCCTGTACTTTCACGAATTCCCTTGCAAAAGCACGGGTATTTTGTTCACGCTTTGATTGCCGGTCTCAATGTGCAGTTTGCCCGCCTGGCTACCAATGTTGTGACACGCCAGCGTTACGGGCGATTCACTTATTCATTAGCAGCTCTTGATGTACTGAGAAATCACCGATCACTTGACGTTGATATTCAATTTACTGGACTGGCACTACCACAAACAAAGCAATTTTCGCAGCAGCAGGGCACAGCAGAACCATCAACGAGCATGGAGCAAACTACGTTACACTGTCGAGCCCTCCAGGTTACCGTGATCAATGCCCCCATATTTGGCGGAGCATGGCATCTATCCATTCCAGGCGCACAAGTGAATGACCGGCTGCTGGATATTGTGGTGATTGAGGAGATAGTAACGAGGAAGCTTAGCACAAAGCTCGCACAATTTTTTGATCTGCAAAAGCAGTCTATAGCTCCTGAATCATCTGAGGACTCTTCCTCATTTGCGCACAATCCCGCCGATTTAAGTCGTATCCCAGGTATTCATCATTTACAGGCTCAAGGTATCACTATCTCGACAGAGGCCGATCCACAGGATGTGACATTAGATGGAGAGGTGCGAGGTCAAACGCCGATGCATGTCCGCCTGGCAAGCGAGCGGCTACGAGTAATGGTCCCACGATAAAGAAGAAGCTAACGGTGAAAGGGTCAAGCATGAGAATTGTTTCTTTACTCGCGAGCGCAACTGAGATGATCTATCAACTGGGCTGCCTGGACCAACTAGTGGGACGCTCGCACGAGTGTGATTTTCCTCCACAGGTACGCTCGTTACCTGTGGTCAGCAGGGTGCAGATCGATACTGGAGGTAGTAGTGCTCAGATTGATGAACAAATCAAGAAGCTTGCACACGCGTCACCTGCCTCAGAAAGCGCTGCTCTCAAAGCTCTCAGTATCTACGCTATCGATGTAGAACAGTTGCAAGCCTTGCAGCCAGACATAATTTTTACCCAAACACAATGCGAAGTCTGTGCCGTAAGTGAACGCGATGTCATGCAAGCCGTTCAACAGTTGACAGGGCTTCAACCTCGCATCATCTCTTTGTCCCCCTATCAGTTGAGTGACGTTTGGAATGATGTTTTGCGCGTCGGTCAGGCGCTGGGTAAACGCAGGCAAGCCGAACAACTAGTCGATGGCTATAAGAAGAGGCTGAATGAGATGTATAATGTTACTTCCAGCTTCGGAACTAAGCCACGGGTTGCTGTTTTAGAGTGGCTCGATCCATTGATGGGTGCAGGGAACTGGACCCCTGAACTCGTGGCATGCGCCGGAGGCGAGCACATCTTCGGTGAAACTGGAATGCATTCACCCTGGCTCAGCTGGGAAGAGTTGCGTCAGGCTGACCCCGACATCCTGGTCCTCTCACCTTGCGGTTTTACAATCGAACGCACGATGATAGATCTCCCTTTGTTGCAGAGGCATCCCCTGTGGCAATCGCTACAAGCAGTACAGGCGGGACGAGTTTACGCCATAGATGGCAACCACTATCTCAACCGTTCTGGGCCACGACTGGTAGAATCCGCTGAGTTGTTGGCGCGAGTAATGTGGGGAGAGAAATTTGGTATGGAAGTCGATGCGCAAGGATGGAAACAATTAGACTAGGCCAGTAGTTATAAATATGCTACTGGCCTAGTCTAACAGCAAAAACAGTTATGCTTTGTTCGCACGGTTAGCACGTGGTGCCAATGCCCAGAATAGCATTCCAACCAACACGATAAAGAATAGTATCATCAGGCCCATTATTGTGTCTACCAGACCAGAAATATCGAATTGGAAGACGGCCGCAGCAATAAAGAACAGAATCAGGAGTATTCCAAGCGATGGGAGAATCAATAATGCATTCAGCCGTGAACCAGGAGTTGCTTGACGCGGTTCACGCATCGTGTCTTCCATGTCTGTATCAAGTGGCTCCATGAACAACCTTTCTACATGGCCAGGCATAATGCCCGTAGTGTACGCGGTCTCGCGTTGATTTGTATGGCAAAAAACGCGAACATAGCAATTGATTCCTTCGCCCGAAAGCCTTTAACCTCCAGACTTTATCAATTATAGTTCTTCTTTGCCTTTTGCGCAACCGCTCAAACCCGAAAAAGCCTAAAAAAAACGGCCACTAGGGCCTATGCAACGGAAGACTGGATCGGAACAGACCAGTTTTGTATATCGGAATGTGGAGAGGAATCCTGGCCATCTGCGCTAGAAACAACGGGTAAAGAACGAAACTTATTGAGGTAACGACGCAGTTCATATACATTCAACTGGTACATCGAGTCCTCAATCGTAGCAGCAACCTGGCCATCGGCTATTGCGCTACATATGTCAGCAAAAGTTGGGGTATGGTCAGCCATGAGATAATCTCCCTACAAGATCTGTGCCTCACTATAGCGATGAGTTACCATGATATGTACATGGTTTCTCTTACATGTTATTTACCACCTATACGCCTCTAAGCGTACATGAGTTTCATTAAGTTCCACTATGGAAAACACAGAACCTAGTCGTATTATTTCAACTATCGGTAGTTTCTACCGATTGCTCATCCTCCTCTTCAGCGCTGGAAACTATTTCAACGTCATCCAACAAACCTTTCATGGGTTCAATATACATCAACTTACGGATAAGGTCAACTTGCTTGATCACGTCTTTGATCGCAGGAATCAGGATCTCTCGCCCAGGTGTCTTCCCCTCGATAATATACACATCATTGCTTCCCGTCACCATGATATCGACGATCTTTCCCACATTCTGGCCATCAATCGTCGCCACCTCCAGCCCGATTATATCATGCTGGTAGTATGAATCTGGGGGTAATGGCGCCAGCTGGCTCAGGGGAATGCTGAGGTCAAAGTTGCGCAGTGTCTCGGCAGTGTTAGCATCCTCGATGCCTGCTAATTTCATCACCACCATATCACCTTTATAAGGGCGAACGCTTATGATGGTGTGACGGATATGATCAGAGCCAAGATAAATCACTTCCAGTTCCGCGAAGCGATTGGGGATATCAGTCAGTGAAAGAACTTTGATCTCACCGTGTATACCAAAAGGGGCTACCACTTTTCCAATTGTAGCCCACTCTGTTTCATTTGGCTTTGGCACAGCCGATGTCCTCTACAAGATTTCTAATGAGGTATGGCGACCTTCACGAGCTCCGCCTGCACGTAGCAGTGTACGCATCGCCCTGGCAACTCGCCCCTGGCGACCAATCACTTTGCCGAAATCATCTGGTGCAACATGCAACTCCAATACCAGGGCATTGCGATCATTGCGTACTTCGCGCACCTGTACAGCGGACGGATCATCGACGAGCGACTGAGCGATGTACTCAACCAGTTTACGCATATCCAATCCAACCCTTACTGTTAATGCTATTATTCAGTTTCTGATTTGGCAGCGGCTTTCGTCTGCTCAAAACGCTCAAGCAATCCCGTGCGTTTGAGGAGTTGAGCCACAGAGTCAGATGGTTGAGCGCCATTCTTCAGCCAACCAAGCGTCTTCTCTTCATCAATTTTGATAATGGATGGTTCTACCAGGGGATTGTACCAACCAAGGTTCTCAATAATACGACCGTCGCGCGGAAAACGCGAATCGGCAACGACTACGCGATAGCTGGGCGTCTTCTTCATGCCCATACGTTTTAAACGAATTTTGACAGTCATGCTTTGTTATTCTCACCTCTTCCCCACTTTGGGGTCTGTATTTATTGCAGCACCACGTTCGAGCGCGGCGCATACAGCGCCCCTGAACTACGGCTTCAATAGGATAGCATGCAAGGCGGGAATTGTCAATGTCAATTTTTAGCGGGCTGGCGTCCGTCGCCGACTCTGTGCAATTTCACAAAGTTCGTCCGTGCCTGGCTAGCAATAGGCAGTCCACCCATAATCACCACATGTTCTCCAAGCTGGACAAGTTTATCTTGCAGCAGGCGCTGCTCTACAACGGCAATCAGTTCCTCGGTCGTCCCATACATTTCAATTTGGTAAGGCCAGACTCCCCACCAGAGCGCAAGCTGACGGTAGACTCGTTCGGAGGGAGTGTAGGCCAGAATATGCGTTCGAGGGCGATCTTTTGAGATTAGATGGGCCGAGGCACCAGAACGAGTGAATACCACAATGGATTGAACGCTAGCCTCTTCAGAGAGGGCACGAGCCGCGTGGCTAACAGCATGCGCCTGGTTAAGCTGCTTACACTGAGGTCGAAGAGTTATGAGTTCGCTGCTTTCTGTCTCCAGTGCGATACGCACCATCATCCCTACAGCCTCAATCGGATAAGCGCCAACGGCTGTTTCGCCGCTAAGCATAACGGCATCTGTTCCATCCAGGATCGCATTAGCTACGTCACTGGCCTCCGCTCGTGTTGGGCGCGGGTTAGTAATCATCGACTCGAGCATCTGTGTGGCCGTGATCACCGGTAGTCCCTGCTCATTGCATCGACTAATGATACGCTTCTGGATCAGTGGTACCTTCTCAGGAGCCATCTCGACGCCAAGATCACCTCGTGCCACCATGACACCATCCACCACCTCAAGTATTTCGTCAAGCCGGGCAACTGCCTCTGGTTTTTCTAATTTGGCTATCAAAGAGATCGGCACTTGCACACGTTTACCAGCTTTCTGCTCAGTTTGTAACTGCCGAATCAGGTTTTTAGCCTCTAGCACATCCTCTGGCCTGCGCACAAAGCTGAGCGCGATATAGTCAACACCATGCTTCACTCCAAATCGGAGATCGTCCAGGTCCTTTTCTGTCAACGCCGGTGCACTGACAGCAACACCTGGTAAATTAATACCCTTATGCTCACCTAACAGGCCTCCATGTACTACCAGGCAGTGCACATCAGTCTGAGTACGATCAACTACACGCAGTTCTATTAGTCCATCGTCCAGGAGAATGCGATCGCCTACCTTCACATCCTGCGGCAGTAACTCATACGTTGTCGCAATGGTTTGAGCATCACCTATCACAGGTCGGGTAGTAATGGTTACTCTTGCGCCATCAACCAGCTCTACCGGCTGTCCACCTTGTAACAGCCCAGTACGAATCTTCGGCCCTTGCAGATCCTGCAAGATGGCTATTGAACAACCGAGACGAGCAGAGATAGCTTGAATACGTTCAATGACAAGAGCGTGCTCATCCTGCATGCCATGCGAAAAATTGAGGCGAGCAACGTTCATACCCGCACGTACGAGTTGTTCCAACTTTTCATCGCTATTGGTAGCGGGCCCAATAGTACAAACAATTTTTGTACGTCGCATACGATATCCTTTACCGCATATCAGGCCAACACTAGATGTTTTCAGTGCGCCCGCAACTGAGGTGTAATAAACACCTGTATAGATGTGATCGTCCATTCGCCGAATTGCTTCTCTTCGAGATTGTAGAATGTGAAGGTAGACAATTGCAAGTTGTCTTCCTCATGTCACACTCCATTTGTCTGTCTGCCTGCCTTCCTTGGTGAG
>VBHS01000097.1 GCA_005881295.1 Chloroflexota bacterium | reverse complement strand
TATTCTGACACTGTCATCATCGTTGTAATCACCTGTGGCAATTGACGTGCTATCGGGCGACCATGCTAAGCTGCCGACCCAGGATTTATGAGGGAAAACATGCAGTGTTGTGCCCATAGCAGCATCCCAGATGTACACCTTCCCATCGCTACTTGCCGAGGCGATGAGCTTGCCATCGGGCGACCACGCGACGGATGTAACATTTTTAACGTGGCCGGTGTAAGTGAATCTACTTTGACCAG
>VBHS01000096.1 GCA_005881295.1 Chloroflexota bacterium | reverse complement strand
GCTTTCATCACGACGTGTTCAATGGCGGGTGAGAGAGCTGGTATCCTTGCGCGCAGTGAAGGCGGTGGTTCGTAGAGTTGGAGATTGTGCACCACAGCTAGAGGTCCCTGAAAAGGACAAGATCCACACAGCCATTCGTATACGACAATGCCCAGAGCGTACTGATCGCTGGCAGGAGAAGGTCTCCCCTGGAGTTGTTCCGGTGCCATATACGAAATCGTACCAATGATGTTCTGAGCGCTTAACATCAATGAGGTACGCGTTAAAAGCGCTGCACCGAAGTCGCCAAGCAGCAGTTCATTATTGCTTCCCAGCAATAAATTTTCCGGCTTGACATCCCGGTGAATGAGCCGGTGCGTATGCGCATGCTGTAAGGCGCTGGCAACTTGTCTTACATACTTCACGACGAGAGAAAGAGGAACCTGTGTTCCCTTTGGATGGCGCTGGCGCATTGTCCCGTTAGGTGCATATTCCATCACTAAATAGGGAATACTTTCTTCCATGCCGAAATCCAGGATGCGCACGATATGCGGGTGCACCAGGCGAGCTATGGTTCTAGCCTCGTTGTGAAAGTTCTGTATATCCCCACTGGCCAGGTTGGCGTTCAGCAGCTTTACTGCGGCCAGCGTATTCAAGTAGATGTGCTCGGCCTGGTACACATCAGCGAAGCCACCCGAGCCCAGTTTGCGGATGAGCCGGTAATGACCAAGTCGTTGTCCTATGCGATCTATCATATCGACCTATCTTTCGAGTAGTATGTCTCGATATACTTCTTCTGGTACTATAATAGACGCAATATTACTCATCAAATAAAAAAGAAAGAAATAGAATATACGTTCAAATAATGATTTTGATGTTCTAGAGACAGACGTACCAGGTGGCTATTTGCGGCATGGCAACTGCGAGTTCTGTGCAAAAGAGGCAAATGGAGAGTGTTTTCCGGCTGGGTCGCGCCAGGATAATAGATGCATACAACTACGAACTAGACCGCCTGCCATATCTGTACTGTCTTGTCATTGCCTGCTGAGGCAATGCGCGTACCGTCGGGCGACCAGGCTACAGCGTAGACCCAACTGGAATGACCACAATAGGTGAACAGAGTATTCCCAATCGCCGCATCCCATACCTTGACCGTCTTATCCTTGCTGGCGGAAGCGATGCGTGTGCCATCAGGGGACCAGGCCAGGGCATTCACCGCAAAGTCATGACCGCGATAGGTGAACAGGGTGTTCCCGGTTGCCACGTCCCATACCCGTACTGTGTTATCCCAGGAGCACGAGGCAATGCGTGTACCATCAGGTGACCAGGCCAGGGCATTCACCCCGAAGGTATGATCGCGATAGATGAGAGCTGTGTCTTTTGTGGCGGCATGCCATACCTGTACTGTGCCATCATTTCCACCGGAAGCGATAAAATTGCCGTCAGGCGACCACGCCACGGCCTCTACCCAACGGGAATGACCGCGGTAAATATCAACCTGGTCGGGCTTTGCAGCCCATCTTTCCTGCCTCATCTGCCATACATGTACCGTCATATCGTCACTGCCAGAAGCGATTCGCGTGCTATCAGGTGACCACGCTACGGCATTGACCCAATTAGCATGACCATGATAGGTGTACACATGGTCTAGAGCAGCGGCAGTTTCAGTGTTTCCCACTCGCCATACATGTACAGACGTATCATCACTCCCTGAGACCATATATGTGCCATCGGGCGACCAGGCCAAAGACCATGACCAGGCATACCATTTGAATGGGTCACAATAGGTGAAGGTGCACTGGCCAGTTTCAGCATTCCAGACGTGGATCATACCGTCAGAGGAGCCAGAGGCGATATGCGTGCCATCGGGTGACCACGCCACCGCCAGAACCAGCCTGTTATGGCTGCGATAGGTGCAGAGAAGGCTTCCTAAAGGGCGTGAGGCAGCGATAATCTGTTCCAATTCTTGCTGGACAGCCACTATACTTGCTGGCCTTTGGTTCGCATCAATTTCTACCATCTGCAAAAGCAGTGATTGAAGCCGATCAGGAGTCGCTCCATTTGGCTGGTACAAAGGTACAAAGCGGAAAGGGGCCTGGGCCGGGTCTTTGCCTGTCAGGAGATGGTGAAGTAAGGCCCCCAGGCTGTAGATATCGGCTCGCGGGGTTGTTTGTGCTCTGCCGTATTGCTCAGGAGCTGCATAGCCTGGGGAACCGAGCGCTCTCGTATCCCTCGCTTGCCCTGGTTTGAAGTAACGGGCGATGCCGAAGTCGATAAGGTAGAGGTGACCATCGGCTGTGCGCATGACATTGGCAGGTTTGAGATCACGGTAGATGATGGGCGGTTCGCACGAGTGCAGGTAGTCGAGTACCGTACAGAGTTGCATGCCTATGTCGAGCACCTCCTCTCGTGGGAGGCGTCCATCCGTCATTCTGGCCAGGTAGCGCTCCAATGTTTCGCCCTCGATGAAGTCGAGCACGAGGTACCAGTGCCCTGCGTCGGTAAAGTTTCTTCCGCTCTGTAGACCGCGCCGAAGCCGCCCTGTCCTACAGAGCCGAGCAGGCGGTAACGCTGCTTGATCAATGTTTCCTTCGCAGGCGCAAACAAAGGTTCTTCACAATAGAAACAATAATTTGCCTGTTTCTGGTTTGCCGCACCACAGTTATTGCAGTAGAACGGGGAAGAAAATGCCATACACGATACACCTTTTCAAACTGCTTACCTGGGCTACAAATTGTCTAATGGTATATACGATAGACAGCGACGAAATATCTCCGTCCTACCCGCTCCTTTTCTTCGTCAATTACACATCTGCAACGTACGCGCTTGCTTATGTTGTACAATGAAAAACATAGATTACATCTTTTTGCAGTGTATTTCCACAGGTAGGATAGCTGGCAATTTGCTACAAGGAGCCATTCATGTCCAGTTCAGCCAATATCTACGAACTACCGGAAGATTTGCCCATTCCCTTTGATGATGGCGCGTGCGATCATCTCACAGGTTTCCTGCTGCCCGATATGGCGCTCATGTCAACAGAGGGAACGTTGGTAAATCTGGCGAAGTTGCCAGAGCGGACGGTCGTCTACTGTTACCCACGCACAGGCAGACCAGATCAGGCATTACCGACCAGGTGGGATGCGATACCGGGCGCGCGAGGATGTACGCCTCAATCGTGCGCTTTTCGCGACCACTACCAGGAGCTACAGGGCTTGCACGCTGACGTATATGGCTTGAGTACACAGGACACCGCTTACCAGCAGGAGGCGGCGTTGCGCCTGCATCTACCGTTCCCCCTGTTGAGCGATGCCGATCTCATCTTTACGAAGGCATTGCGTCTGCCGACCTTTACTGTTGATGGCATGACGCTGATCAAGCGAGTGACGCTAATCGTCGAAGATGGAGTGATCATCAAGGTTTTCTACCCGGTTTTCCCGCCCGATCAGAACGCGGCAAATGTAATCAATTGGCTATCGCAGCAATAATAACAAACACCACTTTAGAAGGATCGAATAAGCTCTCCAGGTGGGCGCAATGAATTGCGCCCCTACATTGTGCCGATCTTTGTCGCACTTGTCGCACTTGTC
>VBHS01000031.1 GCA_005881295.1 Chloroflexota bacterium | reverse complement strand
CGCATACGTCGCAGTCGTCGTTGTCCTTCCGAGAGCACGGCGTTGTAGAACTGCCTCCCAGCCTCCAGATGCCCCCGGATGCGTTTGGCCTGGCCCGCATGTACCTCCAGAGGCAGTTCCAGCAAAAACGTCGGCGTTTTACGACGGGGCTCTTTTTCTGTTTGCTCGCGCTTTGGCGGCTGCTTCTGCTTTTTGCTCATGCCACTGCAGTATACCACCCCTGCTTTTCGAACGCAAGTTCCATCCATCCCCTGGGTGCGTTTCATTTTTTTGCACACACCTCTCCTGGAACTGTAGGGCTGGAAGGAGGGCGTCTGAGAAAGGGTTTGTGCCAGGAATAGCCAGCGCCAAGACGACGAGTTGGTTGTTTGGCGCAGGCTTGAGCCATCGTTGAGGTGGAAGCAGGAACAGGCGGGCGAGACAGCCCAGACACGCGCGCTCCCCAGAAGACGAGCGTCCAAAAGGCGCGGGTCAGCCGCTGCTGGCTGTCTGCTTGCCGACGGCTTGTGCGCAGTTCTTGTCGATGAGCCAGCGATGCCCTCCACGTCTGGTTCCACTGTCGATTGCAGACCGCATTGCGCAGCAGCAGCATAGGATTGACGTTCTGTCGCTCCCAGCGCATGCCAGCGCCCTTGAGCCGTGCTGAGACTCCCACCTTATTGGCACTTTCGACGCTGCCGGAGCCGATGGGCCAGCCTGCTTGCTGATAGGTGGGGTACTGCATGTGCGCTTCGCGCTTCTGCAAGTAGGTCAGTTTCTCCTGGAGGGCTGAACTGGGATAGCGGGCTGCCAACCAACTCAGATGCTTGAGCACCCGCTGGGGTCCTTGGTGCTTGAGCCGGTGCAGCACTCCCTCCAGCCACAGAGGGGGCAATCTGCCTCCTGCTGTTCGCACGACCTGCCCGATCTCATTGATGTACTCGGCGGCATGAGCAAAGTCCAGGATGCGCACCGCATCCGCTCGGTGGTAGTCCACCAGCCCTTGCAGCCACTCCGCTCCATCTTGCACGGCGCACACCGCTGTTGCCTGTTCCAGCCCCCGCCGATGCGTTTCAACCAGCGCTGTCTCCGCAAAGCGCGAAGCCTCCGCCAGCCGCGAACAGGAGGAGACCTGCTGGATGCCCACCTCCCCGCGCGAGTTGCGTGTGACCTCCCCAATCGTCAGTGTCTTGACTTCGACCCACTCCCCTCCCACCAGGTGCACAAAGGCTCCATCTCCACTCATCACTTGCTTGTCCGCTCCATCAGGGGCTTGGGGCGCTTCCTGCTTGAGGCGCTCCACCTCTGCCTCCCACACCGCCAGCCCGGCCATTCCTGTTGCCAAGGTTGCTCGGCGTGCCGTTGCCTTGCTCACTCGCACGCCCACCAGTTCCTCAAGCAACTCCTGCGCCGACTCAAAAGGCATCCAGCTTGCCAGCCGCGCCAGCAGTTCCTCCCCACGCGGCGTTAACCCTCCACTCACCAGTCCTAATTCCTCATCCAGGGGGAAAAAAGCCTCTCCCACATTGGGGACAGGTCCCATAGCTGCGCGTCAGTTTGACCGCTTCCCCTCCCGTCGTTTGCAGGAAGCGTGTTTGCTCTCCACGCGCCCACAGCGGCTTGCCGCAGGTCGTGCACCTCGGACGCTCCTCTGGCGGCTTCTGGCTCCAATCCTCGGTCTCCCCCATCTGCACGACATCCTGGATCAATTGCGCCCGTAGTTGGTTCATCTGCTCATCCACTTCCGCTTCGATCTCGGCCCACGTCGCATGCGGGTGCTCTTTCCTCCATTGCGTGATCCCCAGCACGTCTCGCAGCCCTGCGCTCACCTGTTGCATCTGCGGGCTCCGTTCCCGTTTGTTCTTCTTGGCTTTCATCCTTTTGCTTCTCTCCTGGGTTTTTTTCCTGTATTTTACCACCTCCCTGCTTGGTGCAAAAAAATGAAACGCACCCCTCTCGTGGGCGACCGCAAGGGTCGCCCAATAGGCATCTCAGTCGGGAAGTCAGGCAGGCGGCCGGGTGATCCGTAGGGGCGAGGGCGGTGGGAGGTGGATGGGTGGGCCTTTATGGTCGCCCACCGTCCCTCGCCCCTCTTCTCAACTCTTCGTATCTCTGCTCTTGCCTCAACAACGCTTGGAGAGGATTATTCAAGATATATTCGCGAGTCAGAACGACATCCTCCTCATTCCGCATCACATGCTCATAATAATCTCTCTGCCACAGATGGCTCAGACAGGGGAGATGTACGTCTCGGTGATACTTGCGCCATGTGATGGTCACCCACGCTTTTAAAGCTCCGATCACGCTGCCTAAGGGTGGCGCATCCTTCATACTCCCATCAAGCCAGAGGATGCCATGCACATGATCAGGCATGATCACAAAGGCATCTAAGCCAATACCTGGAAACCGCTGCGGGAGTTGGTGCCAGCTTTCGAGCAACGCGGTACGAATGATGGGTATTTCAAGGACTCGCTGCCGCTTGTGGGTACACATAGTGATAAAATAGGCGCCACTTGAGCGATAGTTATAGAAAGGGAGGCGGTTAGAATTCCTTCTTGTATAAGTTTTCGCATCAAAACTGCGATGATTCATCATGATCTCCTGTTATTGTTTCTGATGGGTTGAGTGTTAGACACAGCCACAACAGGCGACCATAAAGGCCCACCCCACCGCCCTTCATCCACCCTCGCCCCTACGGAGTATCCAACACCATTTCGTGAGGTTGATACCTCTTGGGCAACCCTTGCGGTCACCCTGGCTCTACAGGCGGAGGCCAACGCTGGCATTTTCTTGTCGCGCTTCTTTACCGTCAGTAGTGCTATAGGCGGCTTCCAGCTGTCTCCAGGCTTCTGTGCCGCCGATATGGTAGACGGTAAGACCTGCCAGACGCGCTGGCGAAGGGTTATCACCGACAAAGAGAAGGGTTACCGCGTGACCTGATTGCTTGAGATGTGCCAGGCTGTCTAACAAATGATCTGTTACCGAGCTGGTGATGACAACGATGGTGGCACCGGGGGGAAGGCGCGAGCGCTCAGCCAGAATGACGTCTTCGAGGGTGCTACCGAAGAAGGGTTGGATACGGGCCAGCACATCCATAATACGCCTGCGCTGATCCTCGCTGGTAGCAGGGGGCAGGTGTATACGGCGGCGTTTCAATTGTGCGGCAACGGTGGCGTCTAACTTCTGCGCCCCCTGGCCTTCAGACTCAGATGGGGTATGTACTTCCTCTTCCGGCATGAACATGAGGGTATTCGCATAGAGGCCCACGGCATAGCCTTCATTAAGCGCCCAGTCGGATACTGAAGCGGCGGCACAAATTGCCAGTTCCCGTAGCTCGGACTGAAGACCATACACGGCGTCAAATGGAGCGCTGACGTTGAGAAAAAGGATCATGGTGTAGGTCGTGGTAGGCTCATAGATCTTGCTTTGCAACTTCATGGCGCGCGCAGTGGCTTTCCAGTGGACGCGGCGCAGGTTGTCGCCATAGGCATAATCCCGCACGCCGATCACGCGGGAGGGGTCTTCCAGCAAGCGTCGGGGGGCACGGCGATCGCCAAAGGGATGGCGGGCAGGTAGGCTGAAGCGGGTTAATGGGACGACCAATGGATAGACGAGCAGGTATTGCCAGTTGGACAGGGTTTCTTCCTTGCTGATGAAACCAAAGACATCACCACTGCGCACGGTGGTTGGGCCAAATTTATGGACGCCACGTGCATTACAATTCAAGGTATAGAGGCGTGTGACTCGCTCGTACCAGCGTGTACTGAAGAGATTCTCCAACACGGTGGTATCGCCGATGATGCTGACGCGCCTGCTGCCCGTCATGGGGAGGGCACGCGGGACTGTGTCCTCGATTTCTAACCAGGGTAGCGGCAAGAGTTTGGCGTTTTCGACCGAGAGTGAAAGCGTGACTTGTTCGCCAAACAGCACGCGCTGCTCACTGAACTGCCGTTGATAGCGTAGTTGACGCAGGCAGTAGGATGCCCAGATATCTGTTGTGCCGATGATGATCAGTACCAGTAGTCCGATGACGACCAGCAAGGGCTGGTGGAAAAGGATACTGGCAATGAGAATCACCAGGCCAATGTAATATAATCGCCTATTCATGACTCCACCGGCACAGGAACTGTATGCAGGACATCTTCTACGATTTGTTCCATGACACGTCCATGCAGGCGGGCCTGACTGGTGGCGATCATACGATGGGAGAGAACGGAAGGCGCCATGTGTTTGACATCATCGGGGATGGTGTAATTGCGTCCAGTAATGGCAGCATATGCCTGGGTTGCGCGGTAGAGCGCAAGGGTGCCGCGAGGACTGACGCCCAATTCGACGGCGCTGTGGTTGCGGGTGGCTCGTACCAGTTCAACGATATAGCTCTCAACGCTCGGATCAACGCGTATGCGGCGAATGAGTTTCTGCAGAATTTGTAATCGTTCGGCGCTTATAACCGGGGATAAATCCTGCAGCGGCTGTTCTTCTTTGAAACGCTGCAGGATGAGGCGCTCCTCCGATTGACTGGGATAGTCGAGGTGCACGCGCATGAGAAAGCGGTCGAGTTGCGCTTCAGGCAATGGGAAGGTTCCCTCTAACTCCACCGGATTTTGCGTAGCGATGACGATAAAGGGGCGTGGCAACATAATGGTTTCGCGCTCGACGCTTATCTGTCGCTCATCCATTGCTTCCAGGAGAGCTGATTGCGTACGGGGTGTAGCGCGGTTGATTTCGTCGGCGAGCACGACCTGTGTGAGTAGCGGTCCCGGCCTGAATTCGAATTCACCTTTTTTTTGATTGTAGAAAGTGATACCGGTGATGTCCGAGGGGAGGAGGTCGGGGGTAAATTGAATGCGCTGAAAGGAGCACCCAAGGGATTTCGCGAGGGCTTTCGCCATGGTTGTTTTGCCGATGCCCGGCACATCTTCAAACAGGACATGTCCCTCGCAGAGGAGGGCGACCATGAGCAGGTCTGTGACTCCTTCTTTCCCGACGATCACATGGCCAGTGTTCTGGCGGATGGAACGAGCGGCCTCTTGCACCTGGCGAATTTCATCTGTTTGTGTCATCTGTCTTTGTTATCCTTCACTCGCAGGGAGCGGTGGCGTTGTTTGTAGTCCTGATAGGACACCCGGTTCGTTTTCTGGTTTTTGGGTACGTTTAACAGATAGGTGCACTTGAAATTATACGCACAAACGGTGAAAAATTTCACTACTCGTTTTTGTGGCCTCGTGACCTGCGGCCGCTCGCCGGGGATAATTTGTGTTGAATGGGCCGAGCACAGCGCCACCGTGCTCGGCCCATTCAACACAAGAACATTCGACACAGGATTTGATATTAGCCGCCACCACCGCCACTGGGGCTTATTTGCACGGATACTGGCTGGGACTGTACTCTTTGACCGTTTTGATCCTGGGCTACCGCGTAGACGATTGCCTGGGTGTGGCGTCCCAACATGAGGACTTCAACCGCCCAGGTTAACACGCCGTTGCCGCCCCCGTCAGTTGTGGTGGGACTGGAGATGTACTTGTAAGGAGGGGCGCTATATGCTACCGCAAGCGCAACGGTAACGTTGGGTTGACTCGTGGTGACGCTGACATTGACGATACTATTGTTTGATACGCGGTTGGGGATAGAGTTGACTGTCACAGATAGTGAACCTTCGTCTCCGGGTGTGGGAGTCGACTGATCGGCAGTGGGAGAGGCGTTCGGAGTTGATGGCAGGACGGGTGTACTTTGGGCGGGCGGTTGACTACTGGAAGAACTGCCACTGCCGCCTATAGGAGCGGAGAAGGTTGGACGAAGATCGACGGTACCGGTGGGCACGACTGTCGGGGGATTCTGCGAGATGCTGTTATTGGCCGTGGAATTTGAGCTCCGCAGCATTGCGTTGCTGACCAGTGATGTGAAGACGATTGCCGCAATCACGACCACGGCTATGGCGATCATCAATACTTTGTACGCCGGGTCTTTCTGCCAGTAGTAGCGCAGCCTGTCAATGGGCCGTATGGGAGGAGGTGAGATCTTCTGTCGAATGAGCTGTTCAGGGCGAATGGGTGCGTATTCGTTTTGCGGGTTGTTGCCGCTCGCCGGGTAATTTTCTGGATTGGAATTGACAGGATTGGCTGGTGGCGCTGCATCGGAGTATACCGGCAGTATCAGCTTTCCCTGTTGAGGGCTTCCCTTTGTTTCAGGCTGATTGATCATCTGAGTGACTTGCTCCTCCTCTTCTTTTGAAGTTTTATTGTTTTCTGTCAACACAGTTCAGTGTACACTTTCTTTGCAGGGTGTACAATTTTATATACCAGAATGGCTATTGAAGGAAAGGAAAGAACTTTTTGTCACAGGTGGTGTAAAACGGCGGTAAGGACGGGTTCTACGGGTAAGGTTTGCAATGGGTGTTTTTGTATGATGGTTACGGTTGGGCCGATGGGTCGCCAGTTGGCGGGTTCGGTTGGACCGAAGAGGGCGACGGTGGGAACGCCGAGCATGGCCGCCAGGTGCGTTATGCCTGAGTCATTACCAATGTAACAGCTACACTGTTGCAAACAGTGTGCTACATGTAACAGGGGTTCGTCGATGAGGGAGGCGAACATGCCTGGTTGTGGTGGTGGAAGCAAGCGCTGGATAGCGTCTATACGGTGGTGATCGGCTGGACCCGCGAGTAAGAGGACGGGATAGTCACGATGCCAAAGTTGTTCGATGAGAGCGACGAAGGAGGAGATGGGCCAGCATTTCTGGGTACCTCCGCTGCCAGGGTGAATGGCGATGCGCTGGCTGCCAGCATGATGCGTGGAGTGCTCCGCGGTTTTGAGAGGTAGTTGATAGGGTATCTCGATGTTGTGGAGGCCAATAGTTTGCGCCAGGTATGCAACGATGTGTATGTGTTGGCCTTCTACAGGGCGGCCGGGTGCGACTATTACTTTGCGGACCCCTGCCCGGCGCAGGTTCCGCGCGAGCGTGCCTTCGGGGTCCCGTATCCAGCAGATGACGAGATCGGTACGTTGTAGCTGGTCGAGTACGGCCGGTGAGTGCATGCCTGATGGTGAGAAAAGGCTGCTCCACTTGAGGAGGCTAAAATCGGAGGCTTCATCCACAAGGCCGCTCGCGAGGGCAAGCGGCAGTACCGTGGAATTGCCGGCGAGGGTGATACGTGGGTTATTGTATGCTTTTCTTATAGCCTGAATAACGGGGAGAGCAAGCAGAGTATCGCCGACGGCGCCTGGACGAATGACGAGGATGTGAGAGGCGACGGGAAGCAACGGAGCCAGCGGAGGCAGTGTTTCCATAACGTCATGCTGGTTGGATTCTAATGAGCACATCGCCTTTTTGCACTACCTCACCGTTGGTCGCCACAAGCTCGATGACACGACCCGATATTTCAGCTTGAATCTCGTTGAAAACCTTCATTGCCTCTACCAGCGCGATAACCTGGCCAGTTTGCACCATATCGCCAACGGCGATAAACGGAGGAGACGAGGGTGAAGGGGAAGTGTAGTAGACCCCGGTCAGCGGGGCAATGATGGCGACGCTGCTATCTTCTTTGACGGCAGGAGCAGCAGTGGAGCCAGGAGCAAGCTGTACTCCTGGCTGGCCGGCGCTGTGCAATTGTGCGGGCATAGAACCCACAACTATACCTGGTTGACGGCGGATAATGATCTCGGTACCAGCTTCGGTCAATTCTAATTCGCCGATAGTGCTGCCTTCAAGCATGTTGACCAGGTCTTCAATACGCTTGATCCACGAAGACATCTTCTGCTCGCCAGTATTCATCTTATTATTACTCTTCATACCGCTTAAAAATTAAACAGGCATTATGCCCACCAAAGCCCATCGAATTGGACATAGCGATGTTAACCGCGCGCTGGCGCGCGACATTGGGTACGTAATCCAGGTCACAAGTGGGATCAGGGTTGTGCAGGTTAATGGTCGGAGGAATGATGCCTGTTTGAATGGCCATGATGGAGATCACCCCTTCGACCGCGCCAGCCGCTCCGAGGGTGTGGCCGGTCATCGACTTGGTGGAGCTAATGGCCAGGCGGTAGGCGTGGTCGCCGAAAAGGGACTTGATGGCCTGTGTTTCCGTCCGGTCATTGAATGGAGTCGAGGTGCCATGGGCGTTGATATAGTCCACCTGGTCGGGACGAAGATTAGCTTTTTCCAGGGCACGACGCATGGCACGTACGAGGCCGGTGCCGCCAGGCGCCGGTTCAGTGACGTGGTGTGCATCCCCGGTTGATGCATACCCCACTATTTCTGCGAGGATGGGGGCACCCCTTGCTTTGGCGAAGTCCAGGTCTTCCAGGATCAGCATGCCGGACCCTTCGCCCATCACAAAGCCGTCGCGGGTAGCATCGAAAGGACGGCTGGCTCCCTGGGGATCGTCGTTGCGGCGAGAGAGGGCGTGCATATTGTCGAAGGCCGCCATGGCTATGGGGGTAATGCCGCGCTCCGAGCCGCCCGCGATCATCGCTTTAGCGTCACCGCGGCGAATGGTTTCCCAGGCTTCTCCTATCGTATTGGCGCTGGTGGCACAGGCGGAGACAGCTGCCCAGTTTGGACCTTTTGCCCCGGTCAAGATAGAGACAATGCCGGGCGCGCCATCGATGATCATCATATTGATAAAGAATGGGCTGATACGCTCAGGTCCCTTTTCGAAGAGAACCTGGAATTGATCGTGGAGGGTCACCAGTCCTCCAATACCGCTGCCGATGTAGACGCCAATGTCATCGGCGTTTTCATCGTTGATGTGCAGGCCAGACTGGGCAAGGGCCTGTTTAGCGGTGGCGATGGCTATATGCTCATAGGGATCGTTACGTCGTACCTCTTTTTTGTCCATATAAAGAAGGGGGTCGAAATCTTTGACCTGAGCGCCAAAGTGGACGCGGTACTTGCTGTGATCATAGCCTGTAATCTCTGCGACGCCGGATTTTCCCTGGCAGAGAGCCTCCCATGATGTGGCCAGATCATTACCCAACGAGGTAACCAATCCTAAGCCGGTTACAACTACACGTGTCATATTGTCACCTCCAGTGAATGAGTCATACGTGTGTTTTTATTCCTAAAGTGTCGGCTTCCTCTTCAATGAAACTGGTGTAAGTTTCGCCGCGAATGAAGCCTTCGTTTTTGAGTAGTTTTTGGTGAAATGGTATCGTTGTGACGATACCTTCGATGATGAATTCGTCAAGTGCGCGCTGCATACGCGCGATGGCTGCTTCGCGTGTTTCTGACCAGACAATCAGTTTTGCCAGCAGCGAGTCATAGTGTGGCGGTACGTGGTAGCCAGCGTAGAGATGGCTGTCAACGCGCACACCGGGCCCACCGGGAGGTAGATAGCGCTCTATTGTCCCTGTCTGCGGGCGGAAATCCAACTCGGCATCCTCCGCGGTGATACGGCATTCGATGGCGTGGCCATGAAAGTGAATATGCTTTTGTTGAAGATGGAGTGGCAAGCCGGCCGCGATACGGATCTGCTCCTTGACGAGGTCGGTACTGGTCACCAATTCTGTCACCGGGTGTTCGACCTGCAGGCGTGTGTTCATCTCCATAAAATAATAGTGATTGTCTTCATCTACCAGAAATTCGAGCGTCCCGGCGTTACGATATCCGATGGCCTGTACAGCGCGGATCGCCTTCATGCCCATTTCGTAGCGCAGCTCTGGCGGTAAGGCTGGACTGGGCGACTCTTCAAGAAGTTTTTGATTGCGCCTCTGGCAGGAACAGTTGCGTTCACCAAGGTGGACGCCGTGCCCGAAATTGTCGACCAGGACCTGAATTTCTATGTGGCGAGCACGCTCAAGATAGCATTCGAGATACAGCCCATCGTCGTGAAAGGCTTCGCGCACTTCATTTTGGGCTACAGTAAAGACACGTTCGAAATCGTCTGGACGTTTTACCAGGCGTATACCACGACCGCCACCACCGGCTGCAGCCTTGAGCATCAAGGGGAAACCGATCTCTTGGGCGGCCTCGATTGCTTCGGAGAGTGTGCGCAGCACGGGAGTGCCGGGGAGCGTGGGAAGTCCCATTTCGGCCATTGTCATACGCGCATCGACCTTGTCTCCCATAATTGACATAACGGAGGCGGGAGGGCCAATGAAGGTGATCTGGACATCTGAGCAGATTTCAGCAAAGCTGGTGTTTTCTGAGAGAAAACCATAGCCGGGATGAATGGCGTCGGCACCAGAGATGAGCGCGGCGCTGATGATATTAGGGATGTTGAGATAACTTTTGCCGCTGGGACCCGGTCCGATACAGATATGTTCGTCGGCTAGTTGTACGGGAAGAGAATCGCGATCAGCTTCTGAGTGGGCTATGATGCTTGGGATGCCCATCTCGCGACAAGCGCGGATGACTCGCAAGGCGATTTCACCACGATTCGCTATCAAAATTTTACGAAACATCGTCACATCTGTGCGGGTACGCGTGTTGTGCCGGGTACCCACCCTTTCAATAGAGTGGTTAAGTTATTATATCACGCTGGTCTAACGGGGTGCTAGAATTGGGGGCAGGTGGTGATCATCCAGTGTACTTGGTTGTTGCAAAAAGAAACCCATGCTATAATCGCACTAGAGGCGGATATATATCTAAAGAAATTTTATGGCTTTGTTGCTCTATCATAAAGAAAGACACGTTAAACTACATGCCAGCATCAAGCGATTTGAAAAATGTGCTTGCTCAACGTCCCCTGGGCCTTGTTTTCGATATCGATGGTACACTCAGCCCGATAGCGCCGACCTCTGACGAGGCGCGGCTCTATACCGGGGTTGTGCCACTGTTGGAGCGGGCAAGGGAGCCAGCAGCTGCCTCGTTTATCGGGGGTCTATGTACAGCGGAAGCGGGTGGGAGGGACGCTGCATTACCGCCTCTCCGCTGATCAAGAACAGGCGCGGCGGGATATCCTGGCGATTCTGGAGGAGCCGGCGCGGCAGGTGAATATGCGGCTGAGGGAGGGGAAGAAGATGGTGGAGGTGCTGGCGCCCCTGGCGGTAAATAAGGGGCAGGCGCTGCGGAGCTTCGTAGAGCATTTCCAGGTGCAGGGTGTTGTGTTCGCGGGCGATGATCAGACCGACCTGGATGCCGTGCTGGAGGTGGAGCGGCTGCGGAAAGAGAAGAAGGTGGTGGCGGGCCTGTCGATTGTCGTGCAGCACGCCGACACTTTGCCTGTGTTGCTGGAGCACGCGGATATAGTGGTGCAGGAGGTCGGGGGGATGGTGGATTTGTTACGAGAGATTGTGGAGATGTTGTAGCTCTTTCTCTATGGCTCGCGTAGTTCTCTGCGCAACTCTTTGATGAAGCCGAATATGCCTTCGATCCAGGTCATGCGGGGCTCTTGTTTGGCCAGCTCTTGCTGTTGGCGCAGCGCCTCCCGGGCAGCTTTGCGCCGGCTGGCATCGATGAGGCGCTGCTGGTCATAGGTAGCACGCCGGGCGGGATCGCTCAGGGTTTTATAGGCTTCGTTGAGGAGCTTGATATGTTGATCGCGCGCCTGCTGGTTGAGATCGGGGTGGTATTTGCGGGCAAGGCGACGATAGGAACGTTTGATTTCACTTTGTGTCGCTGACGGTGACACGTCAAGGACGGCGTAATAGTCTGTTTCTGGCATTATGCACCTGTGCTTCCGAAGCCGCCACGACCCTTGCCTACCTCGTCGACCTCGTTCCAATTCACCTGCATGATGGGCACGAACATGCCCTGGGCGATACGCTCACCGCGCTGGACGGTGACAGCTTCGTCGAGGAAATTGTAAACTTGCAGCATGATTTCGTCGCCCTCACCACAGTAGTCTTGATCGATGATACCGACGCCGTGTGGAACGAGCAGGCCTTTGCGCCGCGGGGTACTGCTGCGCAGTGTAACCAGCAACATGTAGCCCGGGGGGGTCTGCACAATAACATTGGCTGGAATTCGTCCCAGTGTGCGTGGGGCGATCCCGGTATCCTCTCGACAGAGAAGGTCGAAACCTACGGAGCCGGAGGTGGCATAGGTAGGTAATGGTAAACGTATGTCAATGCGTTTAATTGTAACTTCTAAGGATTGCGAAAATCTCTTCATTCTGTTATTCTAGAGTAGAGGCCACATAACGTCAAGAAGATAGCAAGACAAGAGGGTCAACGAATGTACATAGAGTTAGAGCCCGCCTCGCAAAGATACTCGTATAGAAGTGTATCCTTGTGAGGCGGGTTTCGCATTCCCCATTAGAGACAATTGCCACCTTGAGACGGGTTGAGACGTATTTAATATATACGACTTTACAGAGTCGATCTAAAACCCGGCCTGGGGGACTAGAACGAAAGGGGTAACATACGGTATAATTAGAAGTGTGAAGGAATATTTTGTTGCCTGGTTTTGTTTTTAGAGATAGAAAGAAATTGACACGTCTTAGACTTCCTCCCACTCGATACTCGGACCAGGCGTTCGATCTAAGGATCACTTTCCTTGAGTGTAGGGCCGGACGACGAAACATATATCTTGCTGTTTAAGATTTATCAGGTACTTTCATGGAGGGCGCAGAATGATTGACCTAGAACAGCGTGCCATGACGGGGACGACGCTAACCTTGGATGCTGATACCAACACGAAACCAGATCAAGAGCAGCCGTTTGATATTGTCGAACAGTTGCTCAACAAAGATCTTGAATATACCATTGAGGACGATGTAGAGGAGGGGCAAGATAAAGATGAGCAGGAGATGGAAGAGGACATCAACAGCCTTGAACCGGTCTCCCTTGAGTTGGAAGAAATGTCTGCTATGCATGAAGACCTGACTCAGATACAAGGCTCACCCGAACTTGAGGCTGTCTCTATTCTCGCACTTCCATCGATAGCCGCTGACGAAGGGACGCCAGCGCGGCGCCCTGTTGTACGTCGTCGCCGCTCAGAAGACCAGGATGAGAATAGTGTCAGCAATACTGATGCTGGTGAGTCGGATGCTGTGATGACCTATCTACGTGAGATTGGGCGGGTGCCAATGATTACGCATGAACGCGAGATCGAGCTGGCCAAGCGCATCGAGATGGGTGATCGTGACGCGATGAAGCAATTTATCTTAGCGAATCTTCGTTTAGTAGTGAGTATTGCCAAACGGTATGTTGGTCGCGGATTGACGTTACTTGATTTGATTCAGGAAGGAAATATTGGCTTGATCCGTGCTGTACAGCGTTATGACTGGCGGCGTGGTCACCGTTTTTCTACCCATGCGACCTGGTGGATTCGTCAGGCAATTAGCCGCGCAGTTGCGGATAAGGGACGGACAATTCGTTTGCCCGTCTATGTCAATACGGCGCTGAATCGTATCCGGCGTGAGCGCCAGCGGTTATTGCAGGAACTGGGACGCGAACCTACAGAACAGGAACTGGCAGATGCTACAGGATTAGATCCTCTGCGTATGATAGAGCTTCAATCGGCTCCTGGTGCTCCGGTTTCCCTGGAATTGCCTGTGGGTGAGGATGAAGAGCAAGAGCTTGGGGATGTACTTGCCGATACGGAATCGGCCACTCCCGAAGATATTGCCACGACACAGACGCTGAAGGATGAAGTTCAGCGCGTGCTGGAGTCGGTGCTTACCCCACGCGAGCGACTGGTATTGCAGTTGCGCTTTGGGCTGGGCAATGGACAGGCTCATCCGCTGGAACAGGTTGGGCGTGAACTGGGTATTACTCGCGAGCGAGTGCGCCAGATTGAGGCTGGTGCATTGGCGAAACTTCGTCAACCCCCCGTCTTAGAACGGTTACGCGGATAAATAGATACTACAAAAATAGATACTCCCCACCAGGGCGACTCTTGCGGTCGCCCTGGTGGGGAGTATCTATTTTTTCTTTTTTTTGCCGAGGTCACGTTCGACCTGGCGCACGTCTTTGACTTTCTCGAGTTTTGCGAAGAGGCGATTGAGCTGGTCCAAACCATCGATCTCCAGGGTGGTGTTGATGAGAGCTCTCTCCCGGTCGCTGCTCACGTTGGTAGTGACCGATGTCATATTGACGCCGACTTCAGAAACAACGCTGGCAATATCGCGAATCAGTCCTGAGCGGTCATGGGCCGTGATCAGGATAGGTGCAAGATAGCGCTGCTTTCCCATACTCACCCAACTCACAGAAACGAGGCGTTCGCGCTCGCGCTCGCGGTAGCGGCCAATATTTTTGCAATCGGCGCGATGGACTACGGCCCCTTTGCCGCGACTGATAAAGCCCACAATCTCGTCGCCAGGCAATGGGCAGCAGCAGTTGGCGAGGGTCGTCAGCAGCCCACTGACGCCCGCCACTTGCAGGTGGGCCGATGATCCCTGCTTGGGAGCAGTAGGTAGTAGAGGTAAGGTATCATCTTCCTCTTTCGTTTCTTTCCCCTCGCGCTGCTCACGAATCTGTTGCCAGCGGTCAATCAGTTTCACGGCAACGCCATGCTGGCGTATCTCATCGCCGCCGATGGCCGCGAGCAGGTCTTCAAACGATTTACCGTTGTACTCGTTTGACAACCAGTTCTCTATGTCCTCGGTCAGGGCCTCGACGCCGCGCGCCACACCCATGACTTTGAGCTCGCGGTCGAGACGTTCGCGTCCAATCTGGATATTGATATCGCGCTCGTGGGTCTTCAGGTAGCGACGAATTTTGCTGCGAGCACCGGCTGTACGGGCAAAGTTGAGCCAGTCGCGGGTCGGATGGGCCGTGCGGTTGGTAACGATATCAACGATTTCGCCGCTTTTCAGTTCGTAGTCCAGCGGCACCATGCGGGTTACCAGGCGATCACCCTCCGTATTGCCGTAAGTGCTCTCCGTGATGATGCGTGCCCCTGCGCACCTGTCCCCCACTTTCGAGTGGATGCGGTAGGCGAAATCGAGCGGTGTTGAACCGACAGGCAAATCTTTGACCTCGCCCTTAGGAGTGAACACGAAGATCTGCTCTTCAAAGATATCGTCTTTGATTGCTTCAACAAACTCGGCATCGCTGGTGCTGGTGGAACGGAGGTCGCGCTGCCACTCCGCCAGCTGACGCAGCCAGGAGAGGAGCTCTTTAGCCGAGGCTGAAGCTCGATCTCCGACATCTTTATAGTGCCAGTGCATGGCGACACCGTATTCCGCCATTTCGTGCATGGCGAATGTGCGGATCTGTATCTCTACCAGCTGGTCGTCCAGGCAGAAGACGGTCGTATGGAGAGCACTGTAGCCGTTGGGCTTGGGATTGGCAATGAAGTCCTTGATACGCCCCTCCTTCGGCTTCCAGAGGCTATGTACGTGACCAAGCGCGACGTAGCAATCGGGTGTGGTTTCCACCAGGATGCGGAAAGCTATCAGGTCATGAATCTGGCTGGTATCCAGGGCTGACTGCATATCTCCAAGCTGTTGATACTCACTATTATTGCGATGCAGTTTCTCGTAGAAGCTATAGAGATGCTTGACGCGGCCGGATACCTGTGCCTTCAAGCCAATAGAAGCCATTTCGTTGTCCAGCATGGTACAGACGCGCTCGACGTATGAGCTCCACTGTTTGCTCTCCGTCTCAACCTGGGACTTGATCCAGGCGTATTTGTCTGGTTCCAATACTTCAAAGGCCAGGTCTTCCAATTCGGACTCGACGCGCGACATACCCAGGCGACCGGCCAGCGGCGCATAGATCTCACGTGTTTCCAGAGCCATGGCCAGCTTTTCTTGCTGGTCGGAAGCTGTGGATAAAGAAAGATGTCCTTTTTGAGTACTAAGACGCATGGCATGCAGGCGATATGCCAGTTTGAGCAGAACCACGCGCGGGTCCTCGGCCATACCGATAAACATTTTGCGCACGGTTTCTGCCTGCTGGCGGCGCAAAGCTTCGCGCACACGCCGCTTCTTCTGGTCGCGATTGCTCTCTCCCTCACCTGCATTGGGCGCAATGAGCTGGGCTCCCACATTTTTCTTGCGCTCCAGAATGTTCAGTCGCAGCATACTGCCTACGACGCGTCCAACAGGGATACCTAGCGTACGCTCGACGTGCTCGAGCGGCAGGAGCTCGGCGTCAACGGCTTCAAAGACCATCCCGGCTGCTACTCCCACAGCATCGATACGCATTTGAGCCAGGATCGTCGCCACTGCCAACGCATGTTCTAAAGGAGAAATCTCGCGTAGTGTCTGGAGTGAGGCTACGCCGTGGTCGCGCACGCTTCCGCTAGTTTCTTGCGCAAGCTGAATAGCCTGGGCGACCTGTTCAACCTCACTGTCTCCCATGTATTGTTTTACTGTGGCCAGCAGTTGTTCTGCGGTTGCACCAGATGGATTGTGCGTTAGTGTTTCTTTATCTATAGACATTGGTATCATTGGACTTATTCTTGCTTATTCAATACTGCGGTACGCTGGTGTTTGCCTGGTTGCCAGTGATCTAGACACGCTCACAACGTTTTTGACCTGGCGCAGGCGCTTAAAGATACGATCGATCTGGTCTATTGCCTCTATCTCCAGCGTGGCAGTGATTACTGCTTTTTGCGACGAAGCATTGGTGTTGGAGGTAACTGAGGTCATGTTGATACCCGCATCAGATACTACGGCCGCCACGTCGCGCAGAAGTCCCGCGCGGTCGTGAGCCACAATGGTTATCGGTGCGAGGTAATGTTGTGGCTCAATCTGCAACCAATTGACCTCTACGAAGCGTTCCCGCGCCTGCCCGCCTAAGCGGCGCAGGGTGCGGCAATCGCTGCGATGCACAATCATACCCTTGCCGGGATTGAAGACGCCGACAATGCCGTCACCAGGGATAGGGCAACAACAATGCGCGAGTTTGACCATTGAAGAAGGTTTATTCAATACACCCTTGTTATCGGACAGGGCAAAGAGAGAGGGCTGTTGTACCTCTCCATACCCATTTTCCATAGGCAAGGGCATCTCACTATCATGACGAGATTTCGGTGCGGGTAGGGGCACAACTTCACCCCGGTCCTGAAGCAGCGGGAGAAGATGCTCTACGGCGGTTTCTACCTGCAAATCCTCGCGCCCTAAAGCGACGTAGATATCATCGAGCGTCGCAAATTTTTTGGTCGCGGTACACGAGGTAAAGTCGTTTTCTTGCACTACCCCGATGCCGGGAACACCCACCGTCTTCAATGCCATATCCAATCGCTCGCGCCCCAGTTGTAGATCAATCTCTCGCTCGTATGTCTTTAGATAGCGGCGAATCTTCGTGCGAGCCGCTGCCGTCCGTGCGAACGAGAGCCAATCGCGGGTAGGATGGGTGGTGCGATTGACCACGATATCGACGATCTCGCCGCCTTGTAACTCGTAATCCAGCGGTACCAGGCGCGTCACCAGGCGACCGGTATCGGCCATGTTGGTGATAATGCGTGCACCCGCACAGTGATCGCCGATGTCGGTATGGATGCGATATGCCATATCTAAAGGGGTCGAGCCGCGCGGCAGATCTTTGACCTCGCCTTTGGGCGTAAAGACGAAAATCTGCTCCTGGAAGATGTCTCCCTTGACGGCCTCGACAAATTCATCGGCGCTCTGAGGCAGTTCGCGCTGCCACTCGCGCAGTTGTTCAATCCAGGCGATCATCTCATGGTAGGAGAGCCGGGATTCGCCACGCCCTTTCATATACCAGTAGCTGGCGATGCCGTAATCTGCGGTGCGCTGCATATCATGCGTGCGAATCTGAATCTCAGCTAAGCGGTTATCCAGGCAGAAGACTGTGGTGTGCAGCGACTGGTAGCCGTTCAATTTTGGTGTGGCGATAAAATCTTTGATGCGCCCATCCTTTGGTCGCCACAGCGCGTGAATATGTCCCAGCGCGAGGTAGCAATCATGATCAGAGTTTACCAGAATACGGAAAGAGACAAGGTCATGGATCTGGCTGACATCGCCTCCGCTCTGTTGTAACTTGCGGTAGATGCTCGTCAGGTGTTTCTGCCAGGCCTGAATCTCGGCATGGATACCCGCGCGGTCCATCTCTTCCTGCAGGGTACGGCAGACCGCGTCGATATAGGATTGTCGTTTGTTCCGCTCCTCTTCCACTTCGCGAGCCAGGCGGGTATATTTGTCCGGTTCGAGATACGAGAAGGCGAGGTCTTCTAATTCAGCTTGCACCAGGGCCATACCAAGACGACGGGCCAGCGGAGCATAGATTTCGCTGGTCTCGCGAGCTTTATTCTGCTGCTGCAAGGGATTCATGACGGCCAGCGTGCGCATATTATGGAGACGATCCGCCAGCTTGAGCACAACCACGCGGGGGTCCTCGGCCATAGCCAGCAGCATCTTGCGTACCGTCTCCGAGCGCTGGCGCCGTTTCATCTCTTTCGCCTGCTGACGGCGCTGCTCTTCTACCTGGGCGAGCGCGAGCTCGTTATTCTGATTCGTGAGCTTCTCGTCATCTGCTGGACTTGCGGCTGCGCCTGGTATAAGCGCGTCAAACCTGGTTACACCGTCTACAATATTTGTCACTGACTCGCCAAACTGCGCGCGAAGGTCTTCCAGCGAGTAGCTTGTGTCTTCTACCACATCATGCAGCAGGGCAGCAGTGATGCCATCTGCGTCGATACGCATATCGGCCAGGAGCAGTGCGACTTCCAGAGGGTGCTGGATGTACGCTTCACCTGAACGACGCCGCGTTCCCTTATGTGCCCGGTTCGCCAACTCGTAGGCACGTTCAATCCGCTCCATATCCTTTGGAGTAAGATATTGGCTGGTCTCGGCCAAAAGGTCCTGCAGTGTGCTCCCCTGTGGAGGGGTTGCCATGTGCATGGGTGCCAGAGACTCTTCTGGATTGATGGCCATCATTGGGATCCCTCGAAAAACTTAACTGATTACTAGTACTTTCTACTTAATGAAAACAACGGGATATACCCACTTTGTTCCTTGTAGTGTACAGTGTTCTCTCTTTACGCTACTCCTATTATAGGGTGTGACGAATAACTGTCAAGAAAGGTATAATAGTAAGAAGAAAAATTATTGATGAATTTGAGAGAAAAGCCATTTCTCCAAGAAAATAGAAAGAAAAGGGTTTAAGTAGAGAACTACTCTAACATGGAAGGTCTGTGTTTTGGGCAAGTTTCCTATATTGCCTGGTTTGCCATGATTGATCAGGAACTTTTGATGGGTTTCTGACGTATATATAGCAGAGTATTTATCTTTGTGTATATATTTTTTTTACTGATCTCGCTATAAGAATTCGTTCATAGGAAGCTCGCTTTGCGCATATACAGTGACTGAGATACAAACATTAGGAGGGAACCACGTGGCAGATCAGCACCACCTCTTTTTGATCAAGCAAGGTCCGCTCTTTTGGAATCAATGGAGACAAGAGCACGCTGACGTTCAGCCGGACCTGAGCGAGGCAGACCTCAATGATGCCGATCTGGTTGGAGTAAACTTAAGCGGGACAGACCTGACCAGGGCAAACCTTAAGGGAGCAATGCTCAAGAGAGCAGACCTCCGCTGGACAGATCTCACCCAGGCAGTACTTGCCGGGGCGAACCTCACTGGAGCGTGCTGCACCGAAGCCAATCTCATTATGTCAGACCTCACCGAAGCCAACCTCACGAAGACAAGCTTTTCGAGGGCAAGCCTCTATGGAGCAAAATTAGGGGAGGCAGATCTCAGGGGAGCAAACCTGAGCGAAGTAGACCTCTACATGGCGGACCTCAGGGAAGCAGACCTGAGGGGAGCAAATCTTTACATGGCGGATCTCAGGGAAGCAGACCTGAGGGGAGCGAGGCTTTTGAGAGCAAACATGTATGGGGCAAAACGCTTGAAGGTTGTCTCTAACAAAGCAAATAGTGCTGGTGAAGATGAATAGGGATCGAGGTGCGCCCCGATCCCATGCACTTTGCCTACAACACGTCTCGTTACTCGCCTGACTTCTGTGCAGCCTGATGCCCCTGCCGCGCCGCTTTTTGAGCTTGATCGAGGCCTCGCTGCGCCGCGTTTTCAGCAGTATCTATCGTCTGCCGTGTCGCTCGCTGGCCGTTCTCCAGCCCTTGCCGCGCTGTGTTTGCCGTCACATCCAGCATCTGCTGATAGAAGGAGAACGGAGTGGGCAGGAAGTTCGTATACAAATCCAGCGTCGCGTACGCCAACCGCTGAACTGCCTCTTGCTGCCTCTGGGCCTGCTTTCCCCATTCCTGCGTCAAATTGCGGGTGCTCTCTATCTGCTTCTCGAGCACCTCTGTTCCGCTCAAGAACAGATTTTGGGTAAACTTCAGGTAGTGATCCTGGGTCGCAACGACACTGTTGGCAACTGCTTGATTGGTTTCCTGGAGGGAATTGACCAGGTCCCATGAAGCTTCGTTTATTCTGTTGTCTGCCATTGTTTTCTCCTTGTCTAGCTTGCCATCGAAGCGGCAATATTCATACTTCACGAAAATCACATGTCTTCATCGACAATGAGCAGAGCATCCAACATGTATATAGGCGCTGTACCTTGCTAGCCACGAGCAGACATCCATGTCTGCTCGCTTATGCTACTGGTTTTCCCCCGTGATGTTGGTCAGATATCATATGGTTCAGTGCCTCTGCTCCCTTCTGTTTGACCACATCTGGTAGACCCTTTTGGTACACGCATGTGCTTCGTGAAAAGTTGCACTAAGATACACTAGAAACTTCTTGATGCAATCGGTGCAATCTCTATGATTCCTGATGAACTTTTCTTTGGTATAGTGGTCTAGATGTCTTGACAAACTTACCGGGAATGGTTATAGTATTTACAGGAACTCTAAGGATTGTTCCATATTCGTCTCATGAAGAGAGGAGAATTTGCGATGAGTACTGCTAACACGACGTCCCCCACTGGGACAACGCTTCCCTCCCCCGGTGGCTTTGATCGCGTACTTGGGGCTTTACAGAGCATTGGGCGATCACTGATGCTTCCAATTGCTGTGCTGCCTGCTGCGGCCCTGCTCTTGCGTCTGGGTCAGCCGGACCTGTTGAACCTTCCCTGGATGGCTGCTGCCGGAAACGCCCTCTTTTTACCCAACCTGGCGATAATCTTCGCCGTCGGTATCGCCATTGGGCTTGCTGGTGGGGAGGGTGCAGCGGCGCTCGCCGGTCTCGTTGGAATTTTAGTATTTAATGGAGTCTTTAACACAATTATCCCACAGGTAGGTGGAAAGCCCGACCCGAATATCAGCATGGGCGTGTTCTCCGGTATCATCATCGGATTGGTTTCGGCCGGCCTCTACCGCCGTTTCCACGACATCCGCCTGCCAGACTATCTCGCTTTCTTTGGCGGGAAACGCTTTGTTCCTATCATCACAGCTCTGGTCGCACTCATACTGGGAGCTATTTTCGGCTTAATCTGGCCGCCGATCCAGGGAGGGATCAACGCGGTGGGCCTGGGGATTGTGTCACTCGGAGCTATCGGTACCGGAATCTATGGGTTCTTGAACCGCCTGCTTATCCCACTCGGTCTGCACCATGTGCTCAACACCTATGTCTGGTTCCAGCTTGGCACCTATCATGGGGCGCAAGGGGTCGTCACTGGTGACCTGACCCGCTACTTTGCAGGCGATCCCACGGCAGGCAACTTCATGGCTGGCTTCTTCCCCATCATGATGTTCGGCTTGCCCGCGGCGTGCCTGGCTATGATCCGCCACGCAAACTTCCCCAAGGTTGCGGCCGGCATCCTGCTCTCGGCGGCGTTCACCTCGTTTCTGACTGGCGTCACCGAACCCATCGAGTTTGCCTTTATCTTCGTCGCCCCTGTGCTCTTCCTCATTCACGCTGTCCTGACGGGTACCGCACTAGCGGTATGCACTCTCCTGGGCATCAGGATAGGCTTTGGCTTCTCCGCCGGTCTCATCGACTACGTGCTCAACTTCGGGAAGTCGAATACCAGCAATCCCCTGTTGCTCCTCGTCGTTGGGGTCGTCTACGGCGTCCTGTATTACTTCATATTCAGTTTCTTCATCACCCGCTTCGACCTGGGAACGCCGGGCCGTGGTGAAAAGTCGACCGGCCTGAGCACTGACTGGATTCTACCCGAAAGCCAGCGTGGCCCAAAGGTCCCGAAAGGTGCGACGACTGCGACAAGTGCGACAAGTGCGACAAGTGCGACAAGTGCAATGGAAAGTCCGGCGAAGGAGGACCGCGACGATGTACTGGCTCGCGAGGTGCTCGGGGCACTCGGTGGAAGGGCGAATGTGCAGAGCGTGGAGGGCTGCATCACGCGCTTGCGGCTCTTCGTAAACGACCCTGCACAGATCGACGATGTACGTCTCAAGAGTCTCGGCGCCTCAGGTGTGATCAAGCGGGGCAAGATTGCCCAGGTTGTGATGGGAACACAATCTGACCGTATTGCCAGTCGTATGAATCGCCTCCTGAAAGACCGCAGCTCAGGCGACACTGGCGAACAGGTGGAAGAGTAATGGCAGAGATACGCGTACTTGCGCCACTCGACGGCACAGTTGTCGAACTGGAGTCCGTCCCTGACGAGGTGTTCGCGCAGAAAATGGCGGGCGATGGTGTGGCTATCGACCCATCGGGACAGGTTGCTGTAGCCCCTGTGACAGGCGATCTAGTCAAACTGTTTCCGGGTGGCCACGCCTTTGGGATCTCTACTGGTGACGGCGTTGAACTTATCGTGCATGTTGGGCTCGACACGATCGAACTCCAGGGCGAGGGCTTCGAGAACATCGCTACCGAGGGCCAGGTGGTTCGGGCCGGAACTCCAATCGTCCGCTTTGACCGCGCAACGGTCGAGCGCCTGGGCAAGGTGATACTCAGTCCAGTCGTTTCAAGTGGGGCTGGGACAATCGTGAGTCGTGCCAGCGGAACAGTGCGAGCCGGGCAAGACGTGCTCTTTGTCCTGGAAGTATAAGGTATCTATCCCGGTATATCGGGAATGGATATATGGGAAAGTAATGGGCGATCAGTAGGGATGGGGAACCTTGTGGTCGCCCACATTCCTCATTCCTTAACACATGGATGAGCCTGGTCCCTGCCCAGGGCAACATGAACAACCTTTGACCATGTTTGTATGCTACATGCGATACAAATGAAACAAGTGAAACAAATGAAACAAGTGAAACTAACAGCAAGCAGCGCTCGTTTCAAAAAACCTACCAGTGAAAGCCTTTCCCCCGCTTCTAAGGGATCAAAGGAGCAGCAGACATGATGGAACGAACGGTTACGCTTGGGAGCAAGTCGGGATTGCATGCCCGCCCGGCCGCTGTCTTCGTACAGAATGCGAAGGGATTTCAGAGCCAGATTACACTGTCAAAAAATGATAAGACGGCCAACGGGAAGTCTA
>VBHS01000030.1 GCA_005881295.1 Chloroflexota bacterium | reverse complement strand
ACTTTGGTGATGGCCGCCGTCAAGGTGGTTTTGCCATGGTCGATGTGGCCAATCGTGCCCACATTCACATGCGGTTTCGTTCGCTCAAATTTCTTCTTCGCCATTTGTTTTCCTCATCAAAACAGTGCTCAGTGCAAACATACGTGCGTCAGGGGCTGCACCCTGCTATGGCACTCGATTTGTTCTTTCATAATTAGTTCGTGTGTTTCAATCTCCATCCATCTTGAGAAGGATGGTATTTTCAAGATAACGTGTGCCCGGTAGGCCTATTCCCTGATTTCGGCTCCGGGCAATGTAGGAGCACAACGCATCCCGCCTATTAAAACCTGCGATGCAGTTTCGCATGACGCCATGCATGGCGCCCCTACAGATGTATGATTGTGCCGCTACCTGCTTGCCTTCGCGACAATTTCTTCGGCAATATTTCTCGGCACAGGATCGTAATGTGCAAATTCCATCGAATAGCTGGCACGTCCGCTGGTCATAGATCGAAGATCGTTCACATAGCCGAACATTTCAGCAAGGGGAACATAGCCTCGCACCACGTGCATCGCCCCACGGCTCTCCATACCAAGAATAGTTCCACGGCGCCGGTTCAGGTCACCGATGACATCACCGTAAAACTCCTCAGAGGTGGTTACTTCTACAAGCATCACCGGCTCAAGCAGAACGGGAGCAGCCTTGCGGGCCGCTTCCTTAATCGCGAGTGAACCGGCTGTTTTGAAAGCCATTTCATTCGAGTCAACTTCATGATATGACCCATCAAAGAGGGTCACTTTGACGTCGATCATTGGATACCCGGCAATGATACCATTTTCCAATGTCTCTTTAATACCCGTTTCTGTGGGTTTGATATATTCTCTGGGAACCACGCCACCAACAATAGCATTGATAAACTCAAAGCCTTTGCCGCGCTCGTTGGGAGCAACCCTGATCCACACATCGCCATATTGACCGTGGCCACCTGTCTGTCGAACGTGCTTCCCTTCGGCCTGGGCTTCGCGGGTAATCGTCTCCCGATAGGCAACTTGCGGTCGCCCCACATTCGCCTCTACCTTAAACTCGCGGAACATACGATCCACGATAACTTCCAGGTGCAGCTCACCCATACCACTGATAATGGTCTGCCCGGACTCCGGGTCGGTGCGCAGTTGGAAGGTTGGATCTTCTTCCGTGAGTTTGTTCAAAGCTATCGCCATCTTATCCTGGTCGGCACGGGTCTTCGGCTCGATGGCAATGTCAATGACGGGTCGAGGGAAGTTAATGGATTCCAGAATAACAGGTTTCTGTGGATCGCATAACGTGTCACCGGTGAAGGTGTTGCGTAAACCAACAGCGGCACAGATATCTCCTGCTCTAATCTCATCAATATCCTCGCGATGGTTGGCGTGCATACGCAGCAGACGTCCAATGCGCTCGATTTTACCCTTAGTACTATTCTCTGCCGAGCCCTTGGCTAAAAGGGTTCCCGAATAGACGCGCATGTACGACAGTCGACCAACGAAGGGGTCGGAGACAATTTTGAAGACCAGCGCGCTGAAAGGGGCTGAATCGCTGACCTGGAGAGTAACTTCTTGATGTGTGTCGGGATCGATGCCGGTTGGAGGTGGAATATCCAGAGGGGAGGGCAGGTAGGCAATTACTGCATCCAGCATGGCCTGCACGCCTTTATTTTTCAAAGCGGTACCACAAAGGACCGGCACCAGTCTGCCAGCAATCGTTGCTCTACGCAGAGCTGCAATAAGCTCCTCTTTGGTAATTTCCTCACCTTCAAGATATTTGAGGGTAAGATCTTCATCGGTCTCGGCCACGCGCTCAATCAGGTACTCCCGGTGTTGCGCAAACTCGGCCTCCATGCTCGTAGGCACATCTGTATGGTCCGATTTCGTCCCAAGGTCATCGATAAAGGTGATCGACTGCTGTTCGATTAAATCGAGATACCCTTTAAAATTGTTTTCGCGACCAATAGGAATCTGAATAGGTACCGGTACTGCACCGAGGCGGTCCCGGATCATATCCACCGTGCGCCAGAAATCAGCGCCGACACGATCCATTTTGTTGACGAAACAGATACGAGGAACATTATACTTATTCGCCTGGCGCCACACTGTTTCAGACTGGGGTTCGACGCCAGCAACGGCATCAAAGACCACCACGCCGCCGTCGAGCACGCGCAAAGACCGTTCGACCTCTGCAGTGAAGTCTACGTGGCCTGGTGTATCAATGATATTAATGCGGTAATCAAGCCAGAAACACGTTGTCGCGGCAGACGTAATCGTAATGCCGCGCTCCTGCTCCTGGGGCATCCAGTCCATTGTCGCCGCCCCTTCATGCACTTCACCCATGCGATGAATTTTCTTCGTGTAGAAGAGGATGCGCTCAGTAGTAGTGGTTTTGCCAGCATCAATATGAGCAATAATACCAATATTTCGAGTTTTTTCGAGTGGGAATTCTCTTACCATGATATATAGTTACCAGCGATAATGCGCGAAGGCCTTGTTAGACTCCGCCATTTTGTGGGTCTCCTCACGTTTTTTAATGGTCATACCCTGTCCGGCGGCGGCATCCATCAATTCACTGGCAAGTTTTTCCGACATCGAGCGACCCGTACGGCTGCGCGCCGACTTAATGAGCCAGCGCATCGCCAGTGCGTTGCCACGATCCCGGCGAACATCTATCGGAACTTGATAGGTTGAACCACCGACACGGCGAGGCTTTACTTCAACTGTAGGCGTTGCATTCTTAAGCGCCTGCTCAAATACATCAAGCGGGGGGCGCTTCTGCTTCGCTTCAATGTTATCGAACGCATCGTAAATGATGCGCTCTGCCAGGCTGCGCTTCCCGTCCAACATCAATTTACTGGTGAAGCGAGCCACATTTCGGCTCTTGTACTTTGCATCTGGTACATCTGGCCGCCGCACGACTCTTTTACGTCTTGGCACAGTCTGCCTCCTCATCAACGAACCTGCCTGGTTCTCTTCGGCTCCCACGATAGGAGCCTTAACTTCTCTAGTATCTGACCGGTGACCGGCGGACATCTTCCTTGCGTCCTGGAGAACCCCGTTCCTCTTTCCGCTCTTTCTGCTCATCAATGCGTACTTGATTTTCACAAGCTCCCACATACAAGGTGGGATAGATAGATGATAATAGACACCAGAAAAGGCGTCGATTCAATTGCAGGATATTCTCCTTACAATCTCTATCGGACGCCTACACGCGGGTGCCTATCCATAGAAATGGAGGTCACTCGACTCTCACTGCGAAAGGACGAGAATACGGCATTCGTTATTCATTATCCTCGCATAATCGTCTTTTCGCGATGACGTGTGATAGTCCGACCTGCCTGAACACTTCAGGTGGTATCGGGTCTGGCACAATACTTTTATTGCGCTACTATTTTTTCCCGCCCCTACCGGCAGCGGCCTGCCCGGGCTTTGGCCGCTTGGCACCATAACGTGAGCGGCCCTGGCGCCTCTTGGAGACGCCGTCACTATCCAGAGTACCCCGCACGATGTGGTAACGCACGCTCGGTAGATCCTTTACGCGCCCACCACGAATGAGTACTACTGAGTGCTCTTGCAGATTATGCCCTTCACCAGGGATGTAAGCGGTTACTTCCATCTGGTTCGTCAGACGAACGCGGGCAATTTTACGCATTGCCGAATTCGGCTTTTTGGGCGTCATCGTACGCACCTGGGTGCACACACCACGTTTCTGTGGCGACCCACGCAGGCGGGAAGTCCGGTTCTTCAGCGCGTTGTACGAATACAACAAAGCCGGAGCCTTAGACCGCCTCTCTTTGTTTGATCGGCCCTTGCGGACCAACTGATTGATCGTCGGCAATGAACGATTCTCCCTATCCTCTTTTATCCTCACGAAGGCGCGCTAATGCGCGCCCCTACTTTCAATACGTGCGGGTTTCTATAATATCACTCCTCGCCCAAACTGTCAAGGGTATGCAGATTTGGGTTTCCGAGAGTACTAGCCCCAACTCCGACAGTGCCAGCGCCAACGCCGGCCATAGAGGCGGCGTTTGTAGCCGCAAGCCGAGCCGCCGCAGCTTGCTGACGTGCAAGCTGCTCGCGGCGGCGTTGCGCGATACCTGAGCCTGCCGGTATCAGTTTCCCTATGATCACGTTTTCCTTGAGGCCGACCAGATGATCTGTGCGAGCCTCAATAGCCGCTTCTGTCAACACACGCGTCGTCTCCTGGAAGGAAGCCGCAGCCAGGAAGCTATCGGTATTGAGCGAGGCTTTGGTGACACCCAGCAGCACTGTCTGCGCGGTAGCAGGTTCTCCGCCTTCCGCCAACACACGGGCATTGGTATCCGCATAGGCAAAACGATCTACCAGGTCATTCGGCAACATCTCTGTATCGCCGGGCTCGTCTACTTTGACGCGGCGCAGCATCTGGCGAATGATGACCTCAATGTGTTTGTCACTGATATAGACACCAGTATTGCGGTACACGCGCTGCACTTCTTTGACCACATACATCTGGACCGCTTCGCGTCCCTGGATGCGCAGGACATCCTGCGGATCGCGCTGACCACCGGTAATCGGTGTTCCAGCCTGGATCTTCTGACCATCGGAGACGACAATGTTTCGCGCAGCCGGGATGGGGTACGAACGCTCCTCACGTTCCTCAAAGCGAATAGACAGTATGCCCTCCGCGTTGATGATCAACTCACCCTCTGTGCGTGCCGCCACTGGTACTGGCTCATTGCCATTTTCAGCGGGCATCAGCGCAATAATCTGATCTTTCTGCACATGACCTCTATCGTTGACAAGAATCTGGCTACCGGCAGGCAGCGGGTACTCGTCAAAGAAAACGTTCGTAGAGACGACGCGGACCGTACGAGCGTTCGTGTTCGGATCCTTCACGATCTCGACGACACCGTCGATCTCGCTGATCTCCGCCTTGTCCTTGGGCACACGCGCTTCAAAGAGTTCCTCTACGCGCGGTAGACCCTGCGTAATGTCTCCCTGTGCGCCTGCAATACCACCTGTATGGAAGGTACGCATGGTCAGCTGTGTACCGGGCTCACCGATTGACTGGGCTGCGATAATACCCACCGCGGCTCCAATTTTCACGAGCGAGTTTGCCGCGAGATCGCGTCCATAGCACTTACGGCAGATGCCGCGGTGTGACAGGCACGCGAGTACCGAACGCACGCGCACTGCTTTGACCCCCGCATTGACGATCTCATCGACCATGTCGTCGGTCAGTTCATCACCTGGCAGGATATGATCAAAACCAGGAATTGGCTCCGCCAGCACGCGACCTATCAGGCGGGTGCGAATATCCGGCAGCATCATGTCTTTGCTGTCGGCCTCTGTGATGAGAATGCCGTCAGTCGTTCCACAGTCTTCATCGTTGACAATAACATCCTGTGCCACATCGATCAAACGACGTGTCAGGTAACCGGACTCTGCCGTACGCAACGCGGTGTCGGCAAGACCCTTACGAGCGCCGTGGCTACTGATAAAGTACTCCAACACGCTCAAACCTTCACGGAAGTTCCCGCGAATTGGTACATCGATGATGCGTCCAGAAGGACTCGCCATCAAGCCACGCATACCTGACAACTGGCGGATCTGCTGGAACTTCGCTTTCGTAGCTCCCGACCTGGCGATGGTGTAGATGGAACCAAACGGGTCAAGTGTATCCTCAACCATCCTGGTTACATTATCGGTCGCTTCGTTCCAGACATCGACCGTCTGCTGGTACTTCTCATGGTCTGTGATGAGACCGTCACGGTATTGCTCTTCAAGTTCGACGATCTTGGCATCCGCTGCGGCCAGTTCCTCCTGCTTCCCGATTGGCACTTTGACATCGCTGATGGCGATAGTTACGCCAGCCTTTGTCGCGTAGGTGAAGCCAAGGCGTTTGATCTCGTCAGCCAGTTCAGCAGTTTTGACGCGCCCATACTCTTTGAAGCAATCGCCGATTACCTGTCTCAGGTTCTCTTTCTTCATCGCGTAGTTCTTGAAGCGCAGGCGCTCTGGCAGGGCCTGATTGAAAATGATACGTCCAACCGTTGTTGTGACCCTCTTCCCATTCGCGGTCATAGTGGCCTTGTCGGGTGGAGGATTGTCATAGACATCGACATTGCCCAGGCGTACCTGGACCGGCGCCTGTAAGGCGACAACGCCATGCTGGTAAGCCAGCAGCGCCTCGGTGACGTCGGTAAAGACACGCCCCTCGCCCTTCTGACCCGGACGATCCTGCGTCAGGTAGAAACAACCCAGCACCATATCCTGGCTGGCTCCAATCGATGGTTCACCAGTTCCTGGAGCAAGCAGGTTGCGCGTCGAGAGCATCAACTGGCGGGCCTCGTCCTGCGCTTTATCAGAGAGCGGTACGTGCACTGCCATCTGGTCGCCGTCAAAGTCTGCGTTGAAGGCTGAACAGACCAGTGGATGCAGTTGAATTGCACTGCCCTCAACCAATATTGCCTCGAAGGCCTGGATACCAAGGCGGTGCAGTGTCGGGGCGCGGTTGAGTAGCACGGGATGATCTTTGATGACCTCTTCCAGTACATCCCACACCTCAGGCTTCACGCGCTCCACAAAACGTTTCGCGCTCTTGATATTGTGGGCAAAGTTCTGCTCCACCAGTTTCCGCATCACAAACGGCTTGAAGAGCTCCAGCGCCATCCTCTTGGGGAGGCCACACTGGTGCAGCTTCAACTCCGGGCCGACCACAATGACTGAACGACCGGAGTAGTCCACGCGTTTACCGAGCAGGTTCTGACGGAAGCGTCCCTGTTTACCTTTGAGCATATCTGACAGGCTCTTAAGTTTATGATTGCCTGAGCCAGCCACTGCACGACCACGTCGTCCGTTGTCGATGAGGGCATCACACGCTTCTTGCAGCATGCGCTTCTCGTTGCGAATAATGATCTCAGGAGCGCTCAACTCCAATAGCCGTTTGAGGCGGTTATTGCGGTTAATGACGCGGCGATACAGGTCATTCAAATCCGAAGTGGCGAAGCGACCACCGTCAAGTTGCACCATCGGGCGCAAATCGGGCGGCAGCACGGGCAAGACCGTCAATATCATCCATTCAGGTGAAGTGTTTGACTTACGGAAAGCTTCTACCACTTTCAAGCGCTTGGTCGCCTTTTTACGGCGCTGTCCAACCGTCGAACCAATTTCGCGGCGCAGGTCAACGGCCAGTTTATCCAGGTCCAGGCCAGCAATCAATTCACGCACTGCCTCTGCCCCCATGCTCGCGCGGAATACCCCGCTAAAGGCATCTTTCAGCTCACGATAGCGGCCCTCCTGCAGCAGGTCCATCTTTTTGAGGCCCTCAAGATCACGCCGCAACTGCTCTAAGCGCTGCTTGTTACTGACTCGCTCCACCTCCAACCGCGACTGGGCCGAGTCAATCTGTCCCTGGTATTCAAGTTTGGTACGCTCAGCGTCGCGATCATTCTCCAATCGCGTCGCCTCGATCTCGCGACGGGCATTCTCGGCGATATCGTTGCGGAAAATCTCAGCTTTCTGCTCCAGCGATTCGAGATGCTTTGGTGTTACGACGTCACCCTCAGCCACAATAACCTGGCCTGTTGGCTCAAAAATGATATCTTCATCAGCTGCCTGTCCCATCGCGGCGCGCAACTGAGCCAGGGTGTCGCTCTCAGCCTGCCTGGCAGCTTCCAACTCTTGTTCGCGGCGCGCCTCAGCCTCCACCCGGTCTTCGTCAATGCGATTTCTCGACTTGAGAATATCGCTGTCGCGTCTATCCTTCAACTGGTCGACCAGCTCTACTACCTGCTCGTCCAGGTTCTGATCCAGTTTGAGAAGCTCCTCGTCCAGGTGCATCAGTTCACGCTGGCGAGCCTCCTCATCAATATTAGTGATGACATAGAGGGCAAAGTAGAGGATGCGCTCCAGGTTGCGTGGCGAGAGGTCAAGCAAGAGACCGATACGGCTGGGCGTTCCCTTGAAGTACCATATGTGGCTCACGGGAGACGCCAGTTCGATGTGTCCCATGCGCTCACGGCGTACCTTTGAGCGTGCCACCTCCACACCACATTTATCACAGACTATTCCTTTAAATCGAACACGTTTATATTTACCGCAGTAGCACTCCCAGTCCTTGGTTGGTCCGAAGATACGTTCACAGAACAGGCCATCTTTTTCCGGTTTGAGCGTTCGGTAGTTAATCGTTTCTGGTTTCGTGACCTCACCATAGCTCCAACCACGAATCTGTTCTGGGCTAGCAAGGCCAATACGGATTGCGTTAAAGTCATTTACTTCGAGCATGTTGCCTCCTGGCGTAAGGACGCGCTGAACGATCAGTCCGTTACAGGCTATCCATCCCACCCGAGGCGACCGCAAGGGTCGCCCCTACATGTCGCATTACATTTATTTAATTTAAAGAACGGGGTACATTGTTCCAGGGCGACCGCGAGGGTCGCCCCTACATATTATTTCAATGGTCCCCTTCGAAGCCGGAGAGGTTGATACCTAGTTCGGGCATGACATCGTTGGATGTATCTTCAACGAACTGTATTTTTTGTTCGTCTTCGTTAAGGACCTCAACATTGATGCCCAGGCTCTGCAACTCTTTGACCAGCACTTTGAAGGATTCAGGTACGCCAGGCTCCATGATGTTTTCGCCTTTGACGATAGCTTCGTAGGTTTTGACACGGCCTACAACATCGTCCGACTTGACCGTCAGGATCTCCTGGAGTATGTTGGCTGCTCCATAAGCCTCGAGTGCCCACACTTCCATTTCACCGAAACGCTGTCCACCAAACTGCGCCTTACCACCGAGGGGTTGCTGCGTTATCAGGCTGTATGGGCCAGTTGAACGGGCATGCACTTTGTCTTCGACAAGGTGCGCTAGCTTCAACATGTAGGTGTAGCCAACGGTGATCGGGTGGTCAAACGGTTCCCCGGTGCGTCCATCAAAGAGCTGCACCTTGCCAGTATCTGGCAGATTAGCGCGGCGCAGGAACTCCTCGATATCCTCCTCGGTAGCGCCGTCGAATACAGGGGTAGCTATCTTGAAGCCCAATTTTTCGGCTGCCCAGCCCAGATGGGTCTCCATGATCTGCCCAATATTCATACGGTGCGGAACACCCAACGGATTTAGAATGATATCCACCGGAGTGCCATCGGGGAGAAACGGCATATCTGCTATCGGCAATACCCGCGAGATAACGCCTTTGTTCCCGTGGCGTCCAGCCATTTTGTCGCCTGCTCCTATTTTGCGCTTCTGGGCGATGCTGACTCGCACGAGTTGATTGACGCCCGGAGGCAATTCATCTCCCGCGTCACGCGAGAACACTTTGACTTCGACAACTTTGCCGCGCTCTCCGTGAGGTACTCGCAGAGAAGTATCTTTGACTTCACGAGCCTTTTCACCGAAGATAGCCCGCAGGAGTTTCTCTTCTGCCGTCAATTCCGTCTCGCCCTTTGGCGTGATTTTACCGACAAGAATATCTTGCGGCCCTACTTCCGCGCCGACATAGATGATGCCGCGCTCGTCCAGGTTGCGCAAACCCTCTTCACCGACATTGGGTATATCGCGAGTAATCTCTTCGGGGCCAAGCTTAGTGTCGCGCGCATCGACCTCATACTTCTCGATGTGTATCGAGGTAAAGTAGTCTTCGCGGACGATGCGTTCGCTGATGAGAATGGCGTCCTCGTAGTTGCCACCTTCCCAACTCATGAAGGCGACGAGAATGTTTTGCCCGAGAGCAAGCTCCCCGTTTTCTGTTGATGAACTATCAGCGATGACCTGTCCGGCGTTGACGTAGTCGCCCTTGCGCACGATTGGTCGCTGATTGATACAGGTTCCAGCGTTAGAGCGCACGAACTTGCGCAAACGATGCGTATGTACTTCGCCCTGATCGTCAACGATATCGATCTTACGGGCGGTAGCCGAGACGACTTCACCGCTCACTTTACTGACCTGTACCTGGCCAGAGTCAATAGCGACCTGCCGCTCGATGCCCGTGCCACAGATAGGTGACTGCGGACGCAACAGAGGGACAGCCTGACGCTGCATGTTCGCGCCCATGAGCGCGCGGTTCACATCGTCATGCTCAAGGAATGGGATGAGCGCTGTGGCGACACTAACGGTCTGACGGGGCGAGACGTCCATGTAGTCCATGGTATCCGCGCTCTCCATGGCGAACTCCCCTTCGTAACGAGCAAGAACACGGTCATCGGCAAACTCATCGTTTTCGGTCAGCCTGGTATTGGCTTGAGCAATCCAGAAGTTCTCTTCGTCATCGGCGGTGCGGTATTCTACCTCGTTGGTGACGAAGGGCTTGATCCTCACCTCTGCATCCTCAAGCACCTCCACTAACCGGTTGTAGAGTGCCTCGTCAACACGCACGCGTTCGCGCGCCTTGAGCAACACGGTGCCATCAGCAGTGACCACATCTTCACGCTCGCGGCCAACGACGCCACGAAGTTCGCGACCAATCAGGCGGCGGTCGCTGACAGGGAGACGCTTATACACTTTACGATAGGGAGTCTCGACGAACCCATAAGGATTGATCTGTCCATAGGTAGCGAGGTTACCAATCAGTCCGATATTTGGACCTTCAGGGGTCTCGATTGGGCAGATACGGCCATAGTGAGATTGATGTACGTCACGTACGTCGAAACCCGCACGTTCGCGCGAGAGACCACCAGGACCGAGGGCCGAGAGGCGGCGCTTATGGCCGATCTCTGCGAGGGCATTGGTCTGATCCATGAACTGCGAGAGCTGGCTACCGCCGAAAAATTCCTTCATAGCGGCAACGACCGGACGAATATTGATCAGTGCGTTCGGTGTTGCCTGGCCTGGCTCCTGGATACTCATGCGCTCCTTTACGACACGCTCCATACGCAGGAGGCCGACACGGAACTGCGTCTGGATCAGCTCTCCAACGCAGCGCACGCGGCGGTTGCCAAGATGATCGATGTCGTCTTTGCGGCCGTGCCCGTTGTTCAAGGCGACCAGGCGACGAATGATATTGACCAGGTCGTCCTGGGTCAGGATGCGCTCACTTTGCGGAGTGGAGAGATCAAGCTTTCGATTGAGCTTATAGCGACCGACGCTACCAAGATCATAGCGACGCGGGTTAAAAAAGAGATTTTTAACGAGCGAACGGGCATTGTCGATAGTAGCGGGATCGCCGGGGCGCAATTTTTTATAGAGTTCGAGTAACGCCTCGTCCTCTCTTTTCACAGGGTCGCGATCCAGCGTAGCCTGGATGTAGCGAATGTTGGGATCAGTATCCACGTCGCGAAACGCATCCAGAATGCCCTGGTCTGTTGAGAGATCCAGGTTTTCGGCATGGTATTGATCCTTGGCCAGGCTGGCGATAGCTCGCAGCAACGTAGTGATAGGCAATTTGCGCTTACGGTCGATCTTGACGGTCAGTAAATTTTTATTGCTGGTCTCAAATTCTAGCCATGCGCCACGGCCCGGTATGAGCTTGGCGGCGAAGAGTTTACGGCCGGTGGTCGCGTCCTCATCGGCGGTGAAGTAAACGCCGGGAGAGCGCACGAGCTGACTGACGACGACGCGCTCGGCGCCGTTGATAATGAAAGTACCTTCTTTGGTCATAAGAGGGAAATCACCCATGAAGATGTCCTTCTCGATGATTTCACCAGTCTCTTTGTTGATGAGGCGAGCCTTGACATTGAGAGGCGCGGAGTATGTGGCATCGCGGTCACGGCACTCGTCCTCGTTATATTTGGGCTTGCCAAACGGCTCAGGAGGTACAATAAATTCTAGACTAAGATTTTTACCTGTAAAGTCTTCAATAGGAGAGATTTCTTGAAAAAGCTCGCGCAGACCTTCTTTCTTAAACCATTCAAAAGAATCAAGCTGAATTTGAATCAGCCCCGGCATCGGCCGTATATCAGGGATACGTGCAAATGAGACGCGCTCGGGGAGAGCCACAGCCCTGCTGCTAACTGCCATGTGTAGTGTTCTCCTCTCACCTTGTTGCCCACATGAGGAAACGATGAGAGATACGCATATAAAGAGGAATGCGCATCTCTACGTAAACAAAAAACGGAAAAGATATTACTAAAAGATGATAACTTAATAAGCCTGTGTTGAAAGACGTTTTATGACAAGAAAAGTAACCGCCTAATGCTTTCGCAAGCGGTTACTCCTAACTCCCCTACACGAACAAATTGTTCTCGACTCGCCCACGTCACAACCACTCTATATTTGAGCACAAGAGAGACCCACTGATGAAAACAACGAAACACGCTACATTATTCCCCATACCTAGTACTGATGTACCAGTCAAACATGAACGCTACGTACGTTTCAACATTTCTTGTGACGTCACGGCAAAATTGAGCCAAACTTCTTGTGGTTTTTCAGCATTTTGTGTGCACTTGCAGTACTTTACGTTGCAGTATCCTTATGGGGAAAGATGTATCGCCAAATTTCGGTTCTATCTGTCTTCTCTGCCAGCGTGTACCTG
>VBHS01000286.1 GCA_005881295.1 Chloroflexota bacterium | reverse complement strand
AGTAACGGAGTTGTGTACGCGCCTGGATGGTCTGCCTCTGGCCATTGAACTGGCCGCCGCCCACATCAAGCTCTTTTCTCCTCAGTTGCTTCTTGAGCAGCTGAGAGGGAGGGACAATGGCCAGCCTCACCAGGGAAAGACATCCAAAGGGGCCTTGACTTTCTTGCGCCAAAAAACACGCGATGCGCCAGAACGTCAGCAGACTCTCTGGATGACGATGGACTGGAGCTACCAATTATTAGATCACCCGGCGCAGCAGCTGCTAACACACCTTGGAGTGTTCCAGGGAGGTTGGACGGTCGAAGCGGCCAGGGATGTTTCCTTGGGTGAGCCACAGCTCTACGAGGAGATGCTCGACCGCCTGGAGGCCTTAGTGAACCAGAGTCTGATTGTTCATCACTCAACGAGCGAGCACGAAGGTGTTCAAGAGCAGCCTGGGCGTTTCTCAATGCTAGAGTTGGTGCGTGGGTATGCGCTGGCCCGCTTGAGTGAGAGCGGAAACATGGAGCATGTGCAGCGGCGTCATGCCGAGTATTATCTTGCCCTCGTCGAGGGCATCGAGCCGGACCTGTACGGTGGTGGCAGGCAGCGAGCAGCTATGCGATCCCTCGAACGGGAGCAAGACAACATTGCAGCGGCGCTAGCCTTCGCAATTGAGCAGGGAAAAGCGGAGATCGCTCAGCGGTTCTGCTGTGCGCTCTTTCTGTTCTGGGGCAGACGCGATCAAGCAGAGGAGGGGCTGAACTGGCTAGAAGCCACGATGAGCTTGGGAGGAGAGATGTCGCTGCCCAGACGGAGAAAACTGGTGCTGGCCAAGGGGTGGTTACTGATGCGACAAGGAGCATACGGACGGGCACGAACACTCTTGGAGGAGAGCTTCAATCTTTCCCAGGATGGCACTGACCCACCAACGAAGGCATTCATTCTGCGCACAATTGGGGAAAGCTGGTATCTTCAAGGGGAGTATGCCCAGGCTGCCAGTTCCTTTGAAGCGTACCTGGACATGTATCGAACTGGTGAAGATCAAGAGCAATACGCACATGTACTGACGCGGTTGGGAGTAATATTACAGCTCCAGAGAGACGAGAGCCGGGCAGAAAGCATGCTAAGCGAGAGTGTGACCTTGATGCGTGCAAAAGGGCAACGCACGAAACTTTTCATCGCGCTGGCTGAGCTGAGTAACCTGGAAGGGTCCCAGGGAAAGCTGATCCAGGCGCTGGAGCACATGAGAGAAGCCCTACTTATTGTGCAAGAGATAGGGTATCGGCCAGCTATCGGGCCTACTATCGCGTTAGCCTTGATAGAGTGCGCCAGTTATCTGGGAAGGCTGGGAGCACCAGAGCGTGCAGCTCAGATAGGCGGAGCGGCGGAAGCGTTGTTGGAACGAAGAGACTCGGTATTTCCAGACATCTACTATCGCCGATATAAATCCAGGCTGGAAGAGCTCAAGGTCCAGGCGGGAGAGGCGAAATGGGCTGATTGGTGGGTAGAAGGCAGAGCGCTCTCCCAGGAACAGGGAATCATGCTGGCCTTACAGGCAAGCCAGGAGATGTTGTCACACCAGGAGATATCGTCGCAATGATGCGGTTGTAGGACCCCAGCACTCCGAATGGCAAGGCAAACGTTTCGCCTTGCCATTCGTCTTCTTCGAGATGCTCTCTTCTCTGTAGTTTCAGGCCAGGTGCGCCTTTTTCATCTGGGCAACCTGCCTCTGCTTAGCGGCGGACGCCGCTACTAATGAGAGCGCGGCTGCACCTAGCACCAGGTCTTTCAGAAGAAACTCTCCTAGCAGAGTGAGCTGCGGAAAACCAGTTAGTGCCGGACTCGTCAAGAAAATGGTGAGCGGTCCGAGTAAGATCAGTAGGGCCAGCGAGCTCGCGTAGCGTACCCACAGACCAAACGCGAGCAGCAGACCTACAATGATTTCAGCTGACCCAAGAATATAGACGCATACAGGCGACGCCAGGAAGGAGAACACCGACACGTGGAGGAGATGGATGGCCGACGCTGGATTGATCAGCTTCAATGCGCCATACCACGCAAAAACGATGGCAAGACTAAAACGCAAGAAGGGTGAAGAGTTTCGCTCTGTGAGTCGGAATACAGACTGCATGTCCTAGACCTCTCTTTCTTTACTATACTGCCTTACTTTCAGCAGAGACTGCCAGGCGTTGCTGAGAATAAACTTTCTGTTGTCTACAACTGGTATAGCCTGAATTGCGCTATGGTGCCACCTCATCAAGCCGCTTATTTCTGGTGGACGTTCCGAACATGGCGAGCACAGACGCCACCACAAGATAGCCGCCGAGGAGGAGGAAAGAGCCTAACGGTCCGATACTGCTGATGATCGAGCCGATCAAGATGACTGCCAACCCACCTCCAATATGTCCTCCACCTTCAACGAGCGCGAAACCGGCTGCTCGTGCTCTGGTCGGGTAATTCTCCGTGGACCAGGCATAGGCAATTGGTACGAAGATGTCGGTGCCAATGAAGATAATGATGGCCCCAAGAGCCGCAACGGGGAGATTGTTGCGCCCTCCAAGCACGATGATGAGTCCCCCAATCAAGGTCAAGACAGCTGCGACAGGGAGCCAGTACTTGCGCTCCATCTTCTCGCCAAAGGCGTAAGCAATGTAGGCCCCGATGAGAAAGCCGAATACCCCTATCGCCACGATCAGTCCAGCGACCGGTGGTGCATACCCCAGAGCCGCCAGGATGACTGTGAAGCCTGCAGCATTCGAATAGAGGGTGGCGTGGCACAATAACCAGATGAAGAACAACAGGATCGACCGTCTCAGGTAGAGCGGGTTGCGCAGGATTTCCATGTAGCCGACGCGCTCGGGGGTCGTGGGGAGAGGCAGATCGGTGGGAACGGGGGGAAGTGCTCCTCCACGCGAGGTTGCCGATGCCTCCATTTTCGAGACGATACGATTGGCATCGGCAAAGCGTCCCTCCGTGACGAGCCAACGCGGGGACTCCGGCAACTCGAAACGCAGCAGCACGCCCACCACAGCAAGCAGGGCTCCAATGCCATACATGATGCGCCAGCCCGCTCCCTCGAAATGTGGTCCTGCCACGGCAAAAGGCAGGCCGAAAGGAAACGGTGCCGCAGGGGTCGTCAACGTGAGTCCTAACCAGACAGCGATGAGGGCCCCGATGCCAGACATGATGAAGATCAGCGCGTTGTACTTACCGCGACCGCCGACGGGTGCCACCTCGCTAATGTAGGTGTTGACAATGGCCAGGTCTGCGCCGATGCCAATCCCAGTGATGGTCCTGGCGAGGATGAAGTTAGTATAGTCACCAGCAAGCGCATTGTAGAGCGAACCGAGACCGGTGATCACCAGGGTGACTACCAGGATGTCTCTTCTGCCAAAGCGGTCGGCAAACGGACTGATGAAAAGGGCACCGATGACATAGCCGACCAGGTTCAGCAGAACAGGAAGACCAAGATAGCTGGCCGCGTTCACCGGCGTGCAGCCTGGTACAATCTGCGTACAGGTCTGGATGAACGAGACGTTGATGTCAAAGATGTCAAAGAACGTAAAAAGGAAACCTATTCCAATGATGGCGATGAAGAGATAGGGAAAGGACCAGGCTGGAATGCGGTCCTGGCGTGCAATGATGTGAGCTCCTTCAAGACTCATTTCAGAGGAAGGGAATGAACTGCTTTCTGTTCGGGATGCCATGACAACCTCCTTGCTTTCTGTTTGCTAGACTTGCAACTACATGCTCCTTATTATCGATGTCATACAGGGCTTCTTCCTCAAATCAGGGTTGGACCAATTGGTAGGTATGTGGAACACAGTGAAAGTATAGTATGAAGAATGAGCCTTGAGGGGGTCTGCGTTGACGAAAAAGCGGTCAAAAAACGACGAACTTCCGACTGAGAGCTGCACCTACTTGACACCTGGGGTTGACAGAGTACAATTACGGGGCAGGTTCTTTCTAAAGAAGTATCTCGGGTAGTGCGTTTTAAAATAAAAGACAGAAGATGCCTCATGGAGAGGAACTCGTCTCAGCAGCACAACCTGAAGCGTGAGCGCCAATAATGCTATCTTGTTTTGGTAGATAATCTCGAAACTGCTGAAAACGCCGATGCGCTCGTCTCTCACCTACAGAATCTGCTCGGGGTGAGCCGTGCCATTGTAACCAGCCGTAAACAAGTACGCCACGATTTTGTAAGGGCTCATACCTTGAAAGAACTGACCCGGGAAGATTCGCTCTTCTTCTTACGCAAGGATCTGGAACAGCGCAGGGTGGAACAACTTATGCATGCCTCTGAAGAAAAGCTCGTCGCAATTCATACCATGACTGGTGGAGCGCCACTCGCTCTCAAGTTAGTCGTCGCTCAAGCCAGGTTTCTCGATCTGGACGTGGTATTAAGACGGCTGCGCAACGCTGGTAGTAAGCTCTACTTGTTCATCTACCGTCAGAGCTGGGAACAGCTTTCGCTCGTCGCCCAAAAAATACTCATCTACCAGCAGCCGGTTCAATCGGGGGAAATTGTTCATGGGCATACTCCAAGACAGATATAGATGGGGTGTGTAAAGCGCATCATTTCATGCTACTATTATGCCATAGCGATGAGAAATCTGCATTGGAGTCCTGGTAGTTTGATAGAAAAGTATGAGCGTCGTTTTTAACTGCAACTGTCAGACTTAGCCCTATCGGCTCTTAGCTGAGGTAGGTCCGGCAATCGAGACGCTCAGGGAGCAGTGGGAGACCAGTGCAGAAGGAGAAAAGCGATGAAATATGCTTTTAGCACAGAGTGCCAAATCAGCCAGGTCTGGCTAAGGATCAGTACAGGTTAGAAGAGGAATGATATGCTACGTTTCGACCTTAATATCTCGATTCTCTTGAGGGAAGTT
>VBHS01000029.1 GCA_005881295.1 Chloroflexota bacterium | reverse complement strand
CTCCGATAGATTTTTGCACGAATCCTAGGCCTGCCTCAAATAGGGATGACTCTCTCTTCCTGGCCGATGTCCTGCTCGCGCTCTATGAAGCTGACCTCGGCGCGCTAGTTTCGCGAGGCTCGCCGCCTTGTGAGTGAAAAAAGGAAAATGGCTGATAGACTGCCGGAACAGGAATAGGAAGAATGAACAGAAGAAAAGAAATCATCAAGGATTGGGATGAGTTGGGAGCTCAAGCGTTTACGCTTGAAGTGCTTGAGGAACTTGAACAAAAGCCCGAACAGAGCCAGGCAAAATTTATGGATGACCTGAAAACACTTGAGCAACTGTGGCGTGCAAACCTCGATGCCTCAAAAGAATACTGATGATCAATTACACCATCATTTGTAAAATACCTACTGCGCCCTCTGTTGAGCTCAACAGAGGGCGGCAATAGATCTTGTTGGTGCCAGTAATTTAATCTGGACTGATATCGCGTGGCTCGATTGGTAGATCAGTAGTGTAAATCGTTGTGCTCTCCCCGACATATTTTTGTGGCTGAGGAACCACCTCTTCACGGTGATACGAGCCGCTGGCATCGGTATTGATACCCGGATAGTGTTTGCCATAATTATAGTGGCCGGTTTGTGCAGGTGATAGGGGGCCACGCGAAAACTGTGCTACGCCACTGAGGTCAGTTATGCCTGGTTCCGGCGATTCGATATACAGGTCATCGGGGACTCGATTAAATCCCCTGGTGCGTAAATCCTCTTCACTGTATGAAAGATGTAAAGCTTTCCCATCATAGTTACTGATAGCACTATGAGGGACATAGTACGCTTTCACAAAAAGGCCACCACGCTCAACAAGGATGTAACGACTGAAACGAGCCTGTATCTTTCCGAGTTTTTTTCCCTCTTTATCAAAGACTTCCAAACCAAGATTGAACATGGGGGGAACAGGTTCAGCTTCAGGTAAACGTTTTTCGATTGGCATGCACGCACTCCTTGATCAAAGATTAATGTTTGAGATAGATGAATTCAGATAAGTTGCCGGAGTAAACACACGGCAGTTCACTGCTGATATTATAACGCATCGCGGCTGATTTATGTGAGAAATCTTATTTCCGCTGGTGTTCTTCAGGTTGTGAGAGCTGGTCACCGGGGTGTGTGTTGTCAGGAGGCGCTGAAGGGGTTGGAGGACGGGAGCCTGGATGTGCTCGCTCTAGTGGCAACTGCTGGTGATGGTAGAGACGATTAGAAAGGAGAGCGTGATTTGCGGTCATTGCTACCTGCATAGACTCAATGATACGCTCAAGTTGTTCGATGCTTTGAAAGACTTCCTGCATATTGGTCAGATTACCGCTATATGCCTGTGTTTGCCTGATCTGTAGAGCTCTATCTTGTAGCTGAGTTTGCAAGGTACGGAGTTGCGCAGAGAGATACTGTTCCCAATTTCTCATAGTGGCCTGGTTCGTTTCGCTGAGCCTGGCAAAGCGCTCATCCAGCGCTTTGCCAATGATGTCGATCAAGTCCTCCCAAGGCAGCTCGGTCTGGACTTCGATTGCCTCAAAATGTGGAGGACGTTCAGGGACCTGTACGCCTGATTCTTCAAGGGTCTGCGTAGAAAATCGCTGGTTGAGGAGTTCTTCAATAGCAAGGAGTTGTGCCGCAAGTGCGCGATCTACCAGGCTCTCAATTTGTGGTAGTTGTTGTTGCTGCCGCTGCCGAAATTCGTTGTCGACTGCCTGGGAGATGTTCAGTTGTTGGGTATTGAGTTTCTGGTTAAGCGCGTTTTGCAGGCCTCTTTGCTGTTCAGACTGGCGCTGGGTCAGGGTTTGAATGATTTCTTGTTGGAAGATACTAAGACGGCGATCTAATTCGCGGCGGAGAGTTTGTAAGCGTTGATCAAAAACACGTTCCATTTCGAGGCGGTGCACACTGAGCTTCTTATCTAAAATATCATTGAAGGACTGTAATTCATCTGCGGTAAATGACATGGGAGGTGCTTCTCCTTGCTTTGTCCCTTTTGTACTTAGTATAGAAGCAGGACGAGGGCATGTCAATGAATAGTTGCATTCATGCCCAAGTAGGCTATGCCTGTGCAGGGTAAGTAATGTTATAGAGCAGTGCATTCTAGAACCAGAGCATCTTTCCTCCCAGTCGCCTACAGCTAATGGATCGGAGTCTGGACATCACGGGTGCAAGCGAGACTATAATACTATAAAACACCACAGTCACGAAGCCATGTTCAACTATCTCTTTGGGAGGATCATGCCATGCCACGCGCCATCGACTTTCATGTCCACCTGCCGACAACGGAGTTTATGCAGGTCACGCTGGGTCCGTATGCCGCGGCCGCCGAGCGCTTCTTCCGTACCGAGGGCAAGCTGAAGGATATCGAGCAGATAGCCGCCGATTATACGGAACTCGATATGATCGGTGTCTTGCTTGCCTGGGACGCGGAAACCGCTACAGGTTTGCCACCCCTGGGGAACGATTATATTGCTGCGATCGTGCAGCGTTACCCACAGCAATTTACCGGCTTTGCCAGCGTTGACCCGCACAAGGGGAAAGCCGCCATCAAGGAAATCGAACGGGCCGTGAAAGACCTTGGGCTGGCAGGGGCGAAGTTCCATCCGGGTGTGCAGGCGTTCTATCCCAATGATCCTTCCTTTTACCCTTTAATGGAAAAAATTCAAGAACTGGAGATCCCCGCGCTCTTTCATACCGGCACGAATGGACTGGGAGCCGGAACGCCCGGGGGTATGGGCATCAAGCTCGACTATACCCGCCCGATCTACCTGGATGCCCTGGCCGCCGATTTTCCTGGTTTAACGATTATCGGCGCTCATCCCTCCTGGCCCTGGCATGAGGAGATGATTGCCTCAATGCAGCATAAGACCAACGTCTTTAATGATCTCTCCGGGTGGGTACCAAAACGCATTCCGGAAACGCTGCTGCGTGAAGCTGCCACCCGCTTACAAGATCGCTTTTTATTTGGCTCCGACTATCCCTTTATTACGCCCCAACGCTGGCTCAAAGACTTTGAACCTCTCACCTACTTCACGCCAGAGGTACGGGAAAAGCTGATGTGGCGCAACGCCCAAAAACTGCTGGCCCACACCGCTGTAGGGCAAATGCACTTCTCAACGTAGCAGCGCTTGCACTGCGTCTGCGCCTTTCAGCGGAGGAAGGTCAAGGGTGGTGGGAGACATCTCACTCACTTTATTTCGACTATCGCAATCTCGATTCTTAGCAAAGGATACGTTTCCACCAGACACTACGTAACTCTCCCAGATGACAATCGTATAATAGTATAGTAACCATGATCAGCAAACATCTAGCTGACAGGAGGCAATAGAAGTCAGTGGTTACATGAAATGGAGGTAAAATAAGCATGGTAAGGCGATTGTTGTTTATGTTAGGAGGTCTCTTCTTCTTCCGCACGTTTATGAGGAACATGAGAAGGAGACGCTACACTGAGTACGATTAAGGTCGTAGGATGAGCACAAAGAACCTGCAAATGCCAGTTATTGCACCGGCTTTTGCAGGTTCTTTCGTTCTGGACACGCTTATCATATCCACTCTTGAGTTATCGGTGGCTATGTGACATACTTTTCCCACAAGAGAAATAGAACGCGATAAGGCAAAGCGACAAGGGGGTTGCGCCTATGAGAGTCGGAGTCGGGCTACCCACAGGTATTGCAGGTACGGATGGACAACTTGTGATCGAATGGGCAAGGCGGGTCGATGCAGGCCCGTTTTCAAGCCTGGGAGTGATCGATAGGCTCGTTTATGGTAACTATGAGCCTCTCACCGTCCTGGCAGCCGCAGCTGCCGTCACGCAGCGGGTTTTGCTAGCAACAACCATCGTCATAGGACCACTGCACAACAACGCTCTGTTGGCCAAAGTGGCGGCCTCAATCGACGCTCTCTCAGGTGGCCGGTTGGTATTAGGGCTGGCGGTAGGAGCTCGTAAAGAAGATTATGATGCCGCGGGGGTCGACTATCGAACGCGGGGAAAGCGGCTCACAGAACAACTTGCTACACTGCGTTCGCTATGGGAAGAGGGATCTCTCAGTCCAAAAACAGCTCGCGCCAGGGGGCCAGAGCTGCTCATCGGCGGGTTGAGCGACCAAGGATTTGCCCGAGTAGCACGTTATGCTGATGGTTATGTACACGGTGGCGGGCCTCCTAAGGCATTTGCCCGTGCCGCCGATAAAGCACGAGCGGCCTGGTGCGATGCTGGACGCCCCGGCAGGCCACAACTCTGGGCGCAGGGGTACTTCGCCCTTGGCAATGATGATATAGAGGAGGCTGGAGCGCACTATTTAAGGGATTATTACGCTTTCACAGGCCCGTTCGCCGAGAGAATTGCCGCTGGCCTCCTCACCAGCCCTCAGGCAATCGCCCAGTTCATGCGAGGCTATGAAGAGGCTGGATGTGATGAGTTAGTCCTCTTCCCGACGGTGCCCGATATTGCCCAGCTTGATCAAATGGCCGATATTCTCAGGGGCCTGGGCAGGGATTTCAACTATACTACGGATTGAACAGGCAAGAGGAGACCATCGTGAAGATCATCATACTTGGCGCCGGGCCAGCAGGTCTTTATGCTGGCCTGCTCATCAAAAAGGCGAGCCCCTCGCACGACATTACGATCATCGAACGCAACGCAGCTGATGTAACATATGGTTGGGGAGTCGTCTTTTCCGATCGCACGCTGGCTTCATTTCAGAGAGCCGATTATAGAAGCTACGAGCAAATCACCAATCGATTTGTCATCTGGGATGCTATCGATGTGCATTACCGGGAAGCAATCATCCGTTGCGGCGGTCATGTCATCGCCAGTATCGCGCGGAAGGACTTGCTCAACATTCTGCAAAGACGCTGTAAAGAAGTGGGTATTAACCTGGTTTTCAAGCAAGAAATACAGGATCTTGCTGACCTGGGCAGCTATGATTTGCTGATCGCCGCTGACGGTGTCAACAGTATTGTACGCAAGATCTACGCGAACCATTTCAAATCAAGGGTGGAACCAGGCAAAGCACGGTATATCTGGCTGGGCGCACAGAAAGTACTTGACGCTTTTACTTTTATTTTTCGAGAGAACGAACACGGCCTCTTCCAGGTGCATGCCTACCCGTCGAGCGGTACCACCAGCACCTTCATCGTCGAATGCGACGAAGCGACATGGTTGAACGCGGGGCTGGATAGTGCAAATGAGGAGCAAAGCCTCGCTTATTGCCATCAGCTCTTTGCCAAGGACCTGGGTGGGGCTCCGCTCTTATCGAATAACTCCAGGTGGATTAACTTCCCCACACTGAAGACTGAAAGCTGGCATTATCAGAATATCGTCTTACTTGGTGATGCTGTGCATACCGCGCACTTTTCTATCGGTTCAGGCACAAAGCTCGCGATGGAGGATGCCATTGCCCTGGCAACGGCTCTTGAACGACAACCCAACCTCGAGGATGCCCTCAATGAGTACGAACTCGAGCGCAAGCCAGTTGTCGAGATATTTCAAAAAGCTGCCCAGGTAAGCCAGGAGTACTTCGAGACAATCAAGCGCTACCTGGGGCTTGAGCCAATGCAGTTTACCTTCCAGTTGCTCACCCGCAGTGGTAGAATCTCCTACGATGACCTCAGACTGCGCGATCCCCGTTTTGGAGACGCGGTTGATCGATGGTTTGGCCAACAAGCTGGCAAGAGACGCACCAGCTTTGCGCCACCGCCGATGTTTACACCAATCGAGTTACGCACACTTACTCTAGCGAATCGCATCGTTTCGTCTCCTGGCGCCCAGGAGACGTGCGAGCAGGATGGGACAGCGAACGATGAATACCTGACCCGTATCAAAAATTGCGGGCTCAGCGGAGCAGGGTTAGTGATGAGTGGACCAGTCGCAGTCTCTGCCGAGGGGCGCATCACGCCAACTTGCGCCGGGATGTACGACACCAGGCATATAACTGCGTGGGCAAAGATTGTGCGAGCCATTCATGACAAGACAACGGCAAAAATAGCGATCCAGCTAAATCATGCCGGGCGACGTGGCGCAACTCGATCAAGAGCAGAGGGGCTGGATCGACCGCTGCGCCAGGGTTCCTGGCCACTTATCTCTGCCTCTGCGCTCCCTTATACGCCGCACAGCCAGGTACCCAGAGAGATGAGCCGAAGCGACAGAGAGATCGTGCACAATGATTTCGTCCGTGCCGCCAGCATAGCAGAGAGAGCGGGGGTTGACCTGCTCCAGTTGAACTTCGCGCACGGCTATCTGCTGGCCAGCTTCCTCTCTCCTCTAACCAATCTGCGCTGTGATGAGTATGGAGGAGATCTGGAGGGACGCATGCGTTTCCCATTAGAGGTGTTTGACGCTGTACGTGACGTGTGGCCCTCCAACAAGCCTCTATCGGTAGCGCTGAGCGTCACTGATTACGCCAGGGGAGGCACTGGAGTTGAAGATGCAGTGATCTTCGCAAGGTTACTTAAGAAGCACGGGTGTGATATACTTGAGGTGAAGGCAGGCCAGACGACAATTGAGAGCGAACCCGCCTATGGCCGTGGTTTTCTGACGCAGTTAAGCGAGCAGGTGCGCAACGAGGCAAACATTCCTACGATGGTCGGCGGATACCTCACTACAAGCAATGAGGTCAACACTATTCTGGCTGCTGGCCGCGCGGATCTATGCATTATGGACATACCACTTCGAAACGGTTAGAACAGGAGGGAGGGACACACCTCCCTTCTTTAGCGAGAGCCACAAGGAGCAGTAGATGTCCATTAAGAGTCACGCACTACCTGCAATGAAGAGAGGATAGCATTTTATGACAAATAGCGACAAAACCACACTTGTGGGAAAGCGAGCGGTCGTGACCGGTGCGGGACGGGGCATTGGTCGCAGTATAGCCCTGGCCCTGGCCGAGGCCGGGGCTGAGGTAGCCGTCAGCGCCAGGACAGCCAACGACATTGAGGCGCTGGTCGCTGAAATCCGGGCCACCGGTCGACAGGGTGTAGGGGTTACCTGTGATGTGACTGTTCCAGAGCAGGTTCAACAAATGATGACGGCGGTCACCGAGGGATTAGGGGGGATAGATATCCTGGTCAATAACGCCGGTAATGCGGGAAGCCACAAATTCCTGAATCATCCCGATGAACTCTGGCAGCGCATGTTGGCGGTCAACCTGACCAGCATCTACTATGTAACCAAGGCTTTTGTACCAATGCTGATAAACCAGCGTAGCGGTCGCATCATTAATATTGCCTCGATTGCCTCTCGTGTCGGTGGTCAATATATCGCGGCTTATACCGCGGCTAAGCATGGCGCGCTTGGTCTGACACGCGCACTGGCCGTGGAACTTTTACCATACAACATCACCGTTAACGCCATCTGCCCCGGCTATGTCAACACACCGATGACCGATGCAAGCATCAGCAATATTAAGGCACACACTGGCATGACGGAAGCGCAGGCTCGAGAAGCCCTGGAAAAGACCAGCCCACAGCGGCGTTTGATCGAGGCAGACGAGGTAGCCGCAGTCGCCGTCTTCCTGGCGCAGGAGAGCAGTAGAGGTATCACCGGGCAGGCCATCAACATCGATGGCGGCAGTGTGATGTCCTGAGAGAAATCGAGGGGCCGACAAGCGTTGCCAGTGATGGACAGCCCACGAGCAGTGATAGGTGTGAAAGAGGTCTGCTATGGCTTATGATTTTCTGTACGAAGTGAGTGAAGGCGTTGCGACCCTGACCTTCAACCGCCCCCAGGTCATGAATGCCCTCACCTTCGAGGTATATCACCAACTTCGCGATCTCTTTGAAGCGTTGCGTTATGATGAGGAAGTACACACTGTTGTACTTACCGGCGCGGGAGATAACTTCTGTTCTGGTGGTGATGTTCACGACATTATCGGTGAGCTGCTGAAACGGGACATGAAGGAGCACCTGGAATTTACACGCATGACCGGGGCCGTGGTGCAAAGCATGCGCATGTTGGATAAACCTATCATCGCTGCCCTCAATGGTATGACCGCCGGAGCAGGTGCAGTGATTGCATTGGCATCTGACCTGCGCATTGCCTCAGAGCAAGCACGGTTTGCCTTCCTCTTCACAAAGGTCGGACTGACAGGGGCTGACATGGGGGCAGGTTATTTATTACCCCGAGTCGTCGGTATGGGACGAGCATTTGAGCTGCTTCTGTTCGGCGATACTATCGACGCCGGCACCGCCGAACGTTATGGGCTGGTGAACCGGGTCGTTCCTCATACAGAACTGCTACCGAAAGCGCTGGAATGGGCAAAGCGATTGGCTCAGGGACCAACGCTGGCCATTTCCATGACCAAGCATATGCTGAACCGCGAGCTGAGCATGGACCTTGTCTCTGCCATCGAAGCGGAGGCGCAAGCACAGGCGTTAATGTTGATGGGAGAGGATCACCGCCGCTTCTATGAAGCATTCAAAGCGAAGGAAAAGCCATCATTCACCGGAAGATAGGAATTAAGCCATGGCAATAACTCTCATCAACCCACCAGCGCTGGCCCGTCCCAGCGGATTCAGTCACGGCATTCTCGTGACTGGTGGACGGCTCCTCTTTTTATCCGGCCAGACAGCCAGCGATGCCGAGGGTCAGATCGTGGCGCCAGGAGACCTGGTTGCGCAGTACGAACAGGTGCTACGCAACTTACAGGCGGTAGTCGAGTCAGCAGGCGGCACAATGCAGGATATTGTGAAGATGACGATCTTTGTCAGCAACAGGGACGATTATCATGCTCACCTCAAACAGCTGGGCAAAGTTCATCGATCCTTTTTCGGGATCTATTACCCCGCCACGGCGTTATTTGAGATTTCACGCTTTTTCCAGGACGAGGCGCTGATTGAGATCGAGGGCCTGGCAGTTATTGGGTCAGATGAGTAATGGACCAGGGACTGCCGGCGACGAAGGAGGAGAGATCTATGCCCTATACTGAGTATTGGAACCCCAAGAATGAAACGCTACCTCGCGAGCAATTGCAGGCTCTGCAGTTGCGCAAGCTGCGGCGCTTATGCGAGTGGGCGTATGCCACAACACCGTTTCACCAGCGCAAGTTTGACGCGGTACGCTTCAAACCGGAACAGCTGAAGACCCTGGACGATCTGCGCCGTATTCCTATTATGACAAGGGAAGAGTGGATGGAATCGTTGCAGGAGAAGCCGCTGTTCGGCGATATGCTCGCTACCGACCCAAACAATGCTATTCGCTACCATCTCACCTCGGGAACAACAGGGCGTACCCCTATTCGCGTGCTCGATGGCATGAAAGACTGGGACTGGATTAGCGAGATGTGGTGCTATGGCCTGTGGGGATTTGGCGTTCGCCCGGAAGATATCGTTTATTTCGCCTTCGGGTATGGATCATTCATCGGCTTCTGGGGCGCACACTATGCATGTGAAAAGATCGGGTCGCTGGTGATCCCTGGTGGGGCGCAGACCACTGAAGCACGCATCATGCAAATTATCGAGATGGGCGTCACGACGGTCTGTTCAACACCTACTTATGCACTGCACCTCTGGCAGAAAGCCAAAGAGAGGGGCATCGATCTTGCCAAAGAGAGCAACGTCAACAAAGTCATCCTCTCTGGTGAGCCGGCAGGCTCGATACCAGCGGTAAAACATCAGCTGGAAGAGGCCTGGGGCGCGAAATGTGGCGACACGGCAGGGATGACCGAGATCGGCACCATCATGATCTTCGAGTGTTCGCACCAGCCCGGCGGCACACATATTATCGAGGATCACTTCATCGAAGAGGTTCTGAACCCGGTAAACGACGGGCCAGCAGGTTATGAGGAACTGGGCGAGCGCGTTGTGACCTCATTTGGTCGAGGTTTTATTCCCCTCATCCGCTATCGCACCAAAGATATGGTGATGAAAGTGCCCGCCAGCGCCTGCTCGTGTGGTCGCACCTGGGACCTTTACAGTGGTGGTATCCGTGGACGGTGGGACGACATGAAACTCATCAGGGGTACAAACGTCTACCCACGAGCGGTAGAAGCGATTATCCGCGAGTATGCTGCCATCGACGAATTTCAAATTTACATCTGGCGCAAGGAAGAGGTCCAGGACGAGATTACAATTAAACTTGAAATCAAACCCGGGCACGAGGCTGAGTGGGTTGTGCTCCAGCATAAGCTAGCCAAAGACCTGGCGAATGCACACGAGGGACTGCGCTTTAACATCGAGCGAGTGGAATACGGGGTGTTGCCTCACTTTGAACTGAAGGCGAAACGCCTGGCTGACGTTCGTCCAGTAGCACAATACTAAGGATAACGGAGATGATAGCGATATTGCAGGTGTCTACCATGAAGAGGAGTTATGAGGATGGCTAATACCGACACAGATCTGCTGGGCAGCCGACTGACCGAACAAGAACGAGAACTGTTGAACGTGTATGAAGCACTGAAAAAGTTGGCGTCACAGGATGATTTACCACCTTGCGCCGCGCGCAATGTACGCCGGGCGTTGATGTCGATGTGGCAGGCAACCAATGACCTGGATTTACAGTTTGAGCAGCTGTATGAATTTGGGGTTTAGGGAAGGTGTCAGGGCTACAGCTTGATGATGCCAAAATGAATTTTTAAAAGCAAGATTCGTTCTACCGACTGGTCGACACGATTCATGGTCAATGTACCTTGCTGAAGAGCCTGCTTTAAGGCAGTGACCACGTTGGCGACGAGATCGGGTGTATAAGGGCCTTCGATCATGTCATTTCCGGCTATGATGGATAGGACTGCTGCCTGGCTAAGCGACCAGCGGTCGCTGATACCGTGCATATAGAGACCATCAGTGATCACGACACCATCGTAGCCTAATTGTTTACGCAAGGTACCGTTGATGGCTTTCGGTGAAAGTTCAGCAGGCAGCGTTGGATCAATGGCAGGCATCAGCACGTCGGTTGACATGATCATGGCAGGCTGGTCGCTCTGTATCATCAGTTTATAGGGAGCAAGGTCGATAGCATTTAAGTCTGCCAGGCTGCGATTGACGGTAGGTAAACCTGTATGGGGATCAGAGGTGATGGCGCCTAGACCTGGAAAGTGTTTGAGGCAGCCAGCAACTCCATTATTCTGGAGACCGCTGAGAAAAGCGCCAGCGTACGAAGCGACTGTTTTGGGATCGCTGCCAAACATGCGAGTTGACATTACTGGTGGATCAACGGTATGAACATCAACAACGGGAGCAAGATCGGTGTTTATGCCCAGTTCAACCATCCATTTCGCAGACTGCGATCCCTGAGTGAACGCCACAGCAGGCTTGCCACTTGTGGCCATATCCGCAGCTGATGGCAAATAGCCATGAAACCTGGAGAGCCGGTTAACCAGGCCACCTTCCTGATCTGTGGCAATCATTAAGGGAATTTTTGCGTCATGCATTGCTTGCTGAGAAAGCGCGTCAACCTGGCTCGCCACATTATAGGGCGGATCAAAGTTGCTGTTGCTTTCCTGGTACACGTACCCTCCGACGAACTGCTGCGAGATCATATATTGCAATCCGCCCTGGTAGTTATTACCAAGATATTCAACGATGATCAGCTGTCCGAGCTTCTGATCAAGAGTCATACCTGCGATGATGTGCTGGACTTTTTCTAGCTGAGCGCGTGTCAAGGCTTCTGTATGGATCCCATGGTTATCGGTCTTGGGCTGTTCAGATGGTAATGTTGGAGTTGTCCCTGCAATAGTCTGATTAGGGGTAGAGGAAGTATCTGATAATAATCCGCTGCAGCCAGAAAGAAATAATACCATAGAGCATAGAATTACGATAAAGTAGTGAGCGGGTTTCCTCATTATTTGTTGCCGGTGTAGAATTTGCATAGTATTGGCTCCATTTAAGAGTTTCCAGAATATATATTCCAATGTTGAGTTTGATAGCTTCTGTCACAAGAAGAACGTCAGAACGGTGCTTGAAGTAACTGTACCCTTGTTGCATGTGAAATATTGACACTTTATTTACTTCTCCAAAGAAGACCACTTGCGGTTTCCCGAAATATGGTACTATTAGCGATAGAATAGAGAAATTTATTTTGTATAATACATATTGTAACCCCAACGGTGTTCACAGATTTTTCAGTAGATTATGGGCATAGACGATAGAAATGTTCAGATGACGCATGGATCGTGAAGGGCAAAAGGACGTATGGGTTTAGAGAACATTGATGGCGAGGTATACTTTCCACGACGTGCAGGGGCAAAAATTAGTCGAACTTCTCTAGTGATTACCCTCTGTGTAATCCTGGGCCTGCTGGGTTCATTGATGCTGACAATGACTGAGAACTACAACAGCGTACAGCAAAGCGCTACCGCCATTACCGCTAATACCCCTGAGTTGGCGACAACGAACACCACTTCACCGACAACGAGTACCACTTCACTGACAAACAAGGCGACACCAGCAGCACCGAAGTCTTCACAAATGAA
>VBHS01000285.1 GCA_005881295.1 Chloroflexota bacterium | reverse complement strand
GACTCTCATGGGTACAGAACGAAAGCAAGTGGGGAGCCTTGTGCGAGGCGGTGGCCGCTCCGCGCACGGCTTTGCCGTCCAGGGCCACGGCTTCCTCGTCCTGCTCAGGGCGACTGGCTTGGACCCAAGCGCCGAGCACCAGCTCGAGGTGACCCACACTCAGGCGTGGCAACAGGCGACGATAGAGGGAACCAGTGGGTGTGTAAAAGTCGCGTGGCCCAAAGAGCCGACGCAGCAGGAGCTGGTGGTCACGACACCATTGCCCCACCGCTTCCAGCGAGTTGCAATTGCACAGTAAGGCGGCCACCAGGCAGGTGAGCAAGTAGGGGAGGTCGTAGCGTTGTCCATGGCGAGAGCGAGGATCAGGCACGGCGGCAAACGCTTCATACAAGCTGAGCAGGGGCGCATCCGCAAGGTGAGAGGTGCGCTGTTCATTGGGCAAATCAGGCAAGGTGAGAGACAGTGCGGTAGAATACATCGTCGAGGCTCCTTTTTCTGCTTTGATCTAACTGGGATGTTCTCTCTTAGCAGATTTGGGCGCCTTTCGCTCTCAGCAATAATTCACAGACCCTGCGTGTACGGTTGTTGCGATCAATTGGACCCCTACGCCAGCGACAAGGGGCAAATAATAACCAGGCAGAATAAAAAGAATAACTTGAAAGCATGATTGAAATATGGTAATGTTGACGCAACGTTGCTGCAAACAACACTAGTCGCGCCTACAGCGCCAAATCTATTTTCACAAAAGGAGAACTCCATTCATGTCCGAAAACAAAGGCTATATCCACCCGGAAGTATTAGTTGACGCAGATTGGGTACAGGCCCATCTCAATGATCCAAAGGTCCGCCTCATCGAAGTTGACGTAGACAACTCCGCCTATGAACAGGGCCATATCCCTGGCGCCGTCGGCTTCAACTGGCAGAAAGAACTCCAGGACCAGCTCGTACGCGCTCCTTTGAACAAGAAACATCTGGAAGATTTATTAGGACGCGCGGGTGTGAGTAACGACACTACCATCGTACTATACGGGGACAACAACAACTGGTTTGCCGCCTGGGCGCTCTGGATATTGAAATACTATGGGCACCAGGATGTTCGCCTGCTGGATGGCGGCCGCGTGAAATGGCTTGCCGACAAGCGCGAGATTACCACCGACGTCCCATCCTACCCGCAGACGACCTATCACGCGCAAGAGCCCCACAAAGAGATTCGCGCCTTGCGCGACCAGCTTCTACACGAACTTGGCAGCCCTAACCTGGCACTGGTCGATGTACGTTCTCCCGCTGAATTCAGCGGAGAGCTGCTGGCTCCAGCAAACATCCCGCAGGAGGGCGCACAGCGCGGCGGTCATATCCCCGGCGCGGCGAACATCCCCTGGTCACAGGCCGTGCGTGAAGATGGCACCTTCAAATCAGCGGACGAGTTGCGTGCCCTATATCAGGGCAAAGGTGTCACTCCCGACAAAGAGGTTATCGCCTACTGCCGCATCGGTGAGCGCAGTAGCCACACGTGGTTTGTGCTCAACTACCTCCTCGGCTATCCACAGGTGCGTAACTATGACGGCTCCTGGACTGAATGGGGCAGCTTGATCGAAGCACCCATCGAAAAATCCGCCTGAGATTTATATTACACGAAAAGAAGAGCCGTGCTCGCATCTTCAACGCGAGCACGGCTCTTCTTTTCGTGTAATCTATCCACCAGCCGTCAAATTATCATCGCTGGGAGCGCGATAGGACCACCCTGATTGCGCGGGCATACCGGCACGAGGTGCCCTGGCGCCGCTCACAGGAGGAGTGCTGGTACTCATTACAGGAGAGGCCACGCTCTCCTGCTCTTGGATGAGCTTTGCTCGGTCATAAAGGGTGCGCGCTGCCTGTGCGGCATCGAAGCTGACATTTTGGCTGGCTTCAGGATCATTGGCGATAGCCTGGAAGTTTGCAGCGATAGAGCGAATGACATCGGGCGAGGTAATCGCGCCCGACTGTATCTGTTTATAAGCGTTCTTTAATACCTCTTCTTTCGGGTGCTTGGTCCCTGGAGCAGCAGGCGTCACTGGCAGTCCAGCAGGACGAGCATCTGCCTGCGGCTTAACCACCATCTGAGGGGACTGGTTCCCTACCACGGGTGGTGTCGGCGCCCTCCCGGCGCTATCGGTCCCCATACTCACCGGAGGGCGCTGCACCTGCGCTTGAACTGGCGGCGTCCCTGCTTTTGCCACGTTCATATTGATCATGGCATCTGTGTTGACCGGAACACGCGGCGTGAGCGTAACATCGCGGATGTACACCCAGTTCATCATAACACCCCAGGCCGCGACACGATCTTGCATCTCCTGCGCCAGCAAAAGATTGATGTGCTCCCAGTGTGTTGCCTCCTCGACTTCCGGGTTACTCAACCTCAAACTTCCGTCACTACTCTGGTGCAGGCGTGATTTATCTGGCCACGCAAGAAAGTCGCTTGGTTTGAGGTGGCCCGCGACGTTCTGGAGAACCGTTTTGAAAAGCTCTTGTAGAGCCTCTTCCCACTTTTCAACTTGCAGAACAGCCAGGTGTGCGTCCTCTGGCATCAATTGATAACAGATCATGGCTTTGAAATGCACATCTTCGTCTCGTGAAACAGGCGCCGTCTGTTCAGGGCACGTCCACTGCCGCTCCTTTGTCTGTAAATGCGTAAATACCTTTTCCCACGGCAGCATGAAATTCAAGCCTGGGAAGAGGGTGCGGCTGTATTTGCCAAAAGCATAGACTATATCTACTGAACCTTCTTCCACCGGGTGCATAGAGAAGCGTGCCGCGATGATGCTCACAATCAGCAGCACGACCAGCAGAACCAGGGTGGAGAAAGGTCCGAAGAGTACGAAACAGCCAACCAGCAGGAACAGGAAGAAGCCGCCGACGATACCAAGCGTCCAGTAGACGTTGTTAGCACCGGCATAGTAAAGCATCATCCCTTGCAATATCATAACGGCGACAATGACCAGGCCAACCGGCCAGATACGATCCGTGTGTAAGTAGAATTGCCCGCTGCTCATGAGCGGCAGTAGAAATAAAAAGGTGATGCCACCAAACAGTAAGGGAGTAACAATAGGAGAGATTTGCTGCCCAATTTTTTTCAACGTATCAAATCTTGAACTGTCATCCGGCAACTGCTCCGTCCCCCCGTTGTTATCTGAGGGGTAGGATAGCTGGTCGGCATTGACATCTTCTGCCTCGTCCTGCTCGTTAGAGAGGGGAAGCATATCCTCGTCAGTGCCCTGCCAGTGCAGGCTGGGGGTCTGCCACGTGGAATTGGGGTCTTCGCTTTCTGGCGACATAAATAGTCCATCCTCCCTCGCATCATCAAATTTGGCTACAAGTTCCTTTTTACGCCGCATGTGCTACAGCCACCGCCACCCTTTTTCCCACAACTTCCGCTGCCACAACCACCACCGCACCCACCACTGCCACATCCTCCTCCTCCTTTGCCACAACTGCAACCGCCACCACTCTTATTGAGGCTACAACTCCCGCATCCTCCCTTGCTCTCCATCCCCATCCTCTGCTCTGCCAACTGCGCCACCGGCCCCTGTGATTGGCTCGACTGATTCACCGGTATCTGGATGGTCACGCCGCTCTCAAGCATGACCTCGACCGACTCCTGCGGTACATTGATCGAAACAACCTTACCAGGCCCACTGGGCGTGTTGAGTATCGCGCCAACCTGCGGCATCGACTGCTTCGCCTGGATGTAATTCTCATTCTCATAGGAGAGGCAGCATAAGAGACGACCACAAACCCCCGAGATCTTCGAGGGATTGAGCGGCAACCCCTGCTCCTTCGCCATCTTGATCGAGATAACTCCAAAGTCGGCAATCCACGAGCTACAGCACAGTGTTTTGCCGCATGGCCCCAGGCACACTTGACCAGGGCCTCCTTCTCCTTGCTCTTGAACGAGAGCATCATACGTAATTCGTCTTCGGTCGCCAGGCGCAATATCGGTTTGAGCGGATCGCTCAGATCGCTTTCAGCCATCTTCTTTGACGCAATGACCACGCGCCCGGCTTCGACTCCTCGCACCGTCTCAACGATCACATATTGGCCTGTCGTATAGGATTGTCCCTGTGGGTCAAAATAATAGATACGTCCCGCTGGACGAAAACGGATACCAGTTATGACAACAACGTTCTCACTAATTACTGCTGATACCATGACTCATTTTACTTTACTAGCCATAGGAAAAAGCGCGACCTCGTTGTCACGTCATTTTTTATTACATCTCATTAGTCAGCAGGATTGCTTCTGCTACTTCGCGCATGGATTTGCGGTTATTCATACTCGCCTTCTGTATCTTACGGAAGGCATCCTGCTCGCTCAGCCCCTGTTTTTCCATCAAGAGACCTTTGGCTCGCTCCACAATCTTACGCGTCTCCAGTTGTTCGGTCAGGGTGCGCGTCTTCTCTTCGAGCGTGCGAAATTCATTATAGCGAGCCAGCGCTACTTCAATGGCCGGCGTAACTTCGCTCTCTCGCAGCGGCTTCACGATATAATTCACCACACCTGCCTCTTTGGCGCGGTCGACCAGCGGCTGGTCGCCAAAGGCAGTGAGCAACAACACTGGTGCAATCTTCTCCTGGGTGAGAGTCTCGGCGGCAGCAATGCCGTCCATATCAGGCATCCTGATATCCATTATGACCAGGTCAGGTCGAAGCTCGCGCGCGAGGTTGACGGCGCTCAGTCCATCACCTGCCTCACCTATCACAAGATAGCCCTGCTTGGTCAGTACGTCTTTGAGATCCATTCGCTGAATGGTCTCATCATCAGCGATTATAACTCGTGTCGGCATATGTATCCCCTCGATTAATGCTCATCCAGCACCGAAGTCGCACTCTCTACGCAGTTCGACACCTCAACCACCGTTTCACGCCTGGGTACTTTGATACGAAGAGTATAACATATAACATACCATGAGTCGAGATTTGATTTCCTATCTCACGCCACGTATGAGATACTCCCCTTCCCACCAAGTAACTGCTCCAGTAATCGCGCCTCGCGCACAATGCCTTGCAGCTCTTCCCCTGTGATCGATTGACGGCCATCGCAAAGCGCGCTATTGGGATTGGGATGTACTTCGAGGATCAATCCTTCTGCCCCCGCCGCGATGGCAGCTCGTGACATGGTAGGCACCAGTTCGCGGCGCCCAGTGGCATGACTGGGATCAACGATCACCGGGAGATGCGTCAATTCATGGAGCAGCGGCACACAGCAGAGGTCAAGCACGTTGCGCGTCTGTGGATCGAAGCTGCGAATGCCCCGTTCGCAAAGAATGACATTGGGATTCCCCGCTGCCACAACATACTCCGCTGCCAGTAGCCACTCGTCAATGGTGGCTGCCAGCCCACGTTTGAGCATCACAGGGCGCCCCTGACTATGGCGTCCCGCCGCTAGCAGTAGCGGGAAGTTCTGCATATTGCGGCTGCCAATCTGCAATATATCGGCGTATTCCGCCACCGTCTCCACCAATTCCGGCTCCATCACCTCGGTAATCACCGGCATCCCTGTCATCTCCCTGGCCTCCGCCAGCAGCCGCAGTCCTTCCAGACCCAGACCCTGGAACTGGTAGGGAGAGGTACGCGGTTTGAAAGCTCCCCCGCGCAATATCTGTGCCCCCGCCGCCCGCACCGCCTTTGCTGTAACCAGCAGCTGCTCCCTGTTCTCTACCGCGCACGGCCCGGCGATAATTACAGGTGCGGGTGACCCCGCTGGTGCCCTGTCACCCTACCCAACAAAGCCAGCAGGTGAGCGCGCTCCTCGCTGCTGGCCTGGCTACGAATACTGATAATCATCTTTATAATCCTCTCTGTCTTCCTAATGCTACAAAACGACAAAAGAAAGAAACAAAAAAGCAGAGGTATTATCCTCTGCTTGCTCCAGCATGCTGGTGAATGTTTTTGCTCAGCCCAAAGGGCCCACCATCATGCTGGAGGGCTAAACCAATAGTAAAAACCGTATTGGGCGTTTATGATCGCACGGTCGCTGAGCATGTGATTAATCCCGTCCTGGCTATCATGCCAGTTTATTCTCTGTTTTGATTATAAGTGGGAATGTATTGCTGTGTCAAGGGTTTGAAAAAAGTCACCCTGTGTTCACCTCTTCTTCGCGCGCCTTTGATTGGACCGGTACTCCTGGTACAGATCGTCATCAGCACCCTTCACACCCTGCTTCATTGAGGGAGGAATATTCCTGCCGCCTTCTGTCGTGCCCTGATTCCTGCTGGACGAGCCGCTGCTGCTCCCGCGCCTATTTTGCTGGGAAGACGAACCGCCCATCATGGCGCTGAAATTGCGAGGGATCAGGTCAAAACGTGCCAACGCTACCAGGAGAATCACCAGCGTCGCCAGGAACACTATCGTGGACGTGCTAATGACTATTGGAGCGCCAAAGAGATTAAATTGGGCCAGTCTCACGTCGAGATGGTTGTCACGCAAGATATTTGTCTCAAATGCGCCAATAAAATTCGCGACAAGCAAGTAAATTCCCATGCCTATCAGGTAGCGGGTTTTAAAAATGCTGTTGGGCCTGCTTGGAGCCGTGCTCCTGCTGCTAGCAGCCTCTTTCTTCACCTCTGGCTTCTGCTTAACGTTGTCCTCGCTCGACGCCTTTGTAGTAGAAGTCTTGCTGCGTGTCGCACGCGCGATCCTTGCTTGCGCCGGATCAACCTCCTGCGACACTTCTTCTGTTTGCGAACGCTTGCCTATTGTCGAGAAGAAGGCAGGCATTCTGCGCCTGGGTGATGCTACCGGTGGATTTTGCGCCTCCACTTCAGCAACACTTTCTTCAACGGGTGGTGTTTTTTCCTCTACGCCTGTCAGTTCGTTCCCCTCACCGTCTTGCGAAGTTACAAGCACAGGGCGGTTCCGGCCTGCACGAGCGGAACGTTTGGTGCTAGAAGAGGGTTGACGGTCAGAATCCTGTGTCATTGTTGTCCTCCAGAACGGTTGTCGTTGGATGGTAAGTTTGTCTGGTCATTGTACGGAATGTCCTGTTGTTCCTCAGGTACGAGATAATGTGTGCCCGCCAGGCTACTTTGCTCTGTTCCCGAAATACTGCTATTCGATAACGGTGCAGAAGATGGCGCATTCCCAGCAGCAGCTGATGGGACAGCTGGATTATTGTACGCTGGTACTGGCTGCGCGGGCGGCATAGATGGATAGGAAGACGAAGGCTGCATGTATGGACGTGAATGCTGCTGCTGCTCTGGCTGCGGTAGTGGTAGTTGCGCGGGTATTGGTGGTTCCGCTGCCTCTAATGCCCCCAGCCCCGCGCGCGCGATCTCATCGTCTCGTCCTGGCGCGTTGCCGCCACTAATCCCAATTCCACCGATTGTAGCGCCCCCCATGCGAATTGGCCAACCACCGGCTGCCATAATAAACGTCCCATGTGACATCTCAGCCATGCTTGACGCAAAACCAGGAATGCCCGCGCCCCACTGGGCTACCGAGTCCGTAGACTGATTAAACATCACAGCAGTGCAAGCCTTGGCAATACTAATATTACTCGTTGCCCAACCATAGGGAGACATCATCCTTTCATAGAGTACGAGATGGCCGCCCGCGTCGACAATAGCAATACTGACCGGGCTCCGCAACTCCCTGGCACGCTGCTTGCTCGCCTCTAATATCCTACGCGCAATATCTACCGACAGATTCATGCACGTTGCTCCTTTTTACGAAGGCGAGACGCATATCTTCCGCATATATTCAAGTAAAGCGCCTCCCAATAATTTCTCCATCAAACTCGATGAGTGCTTATGCAAGTATAGCGTATTGTACATATACGTACAAGCCCCGCCCACATATTTCTAAAACCTGGCCATACCCTACTATTAAATACGTAAATCCAGGACGTTAAATGTACGAATTTGGAAGCCAGGGTGTGGTTGTCTCCACCCCATCGCCTACACCAATCGCACCTTTTCCTTGCGCCACTCCAGCTTGCTATATTTCTCCTCTACCAGCTGTCGTGCCAGTTCCCATTCTGATGCGCTCAACTCGCCTGGCACAAACTCTGCCCGCAAGGCCGTACTAAAACCGCTGCGAAATGCCGCTGCTACATCCTCCCACGAGGCAGTGGGAGCAAACGTGTGGAGCGGCGTCGTCTTCTCGCGGTACAGCGCTAATGCCTCCTCACGCACCTCTTCATTGGGATAGCGCAGCATCGAAAAAAATTCAGCGGCTCGATCGTCGAGCGGCAGTGAACCCTGTTGCAGCAGGGCATCGTCCTTCCAGACCTGCGCGCTGCCCACCAGCTTGAAACCGCCGCTGGTGAGATCGGCCTGCGTCGAGGAGGCAAAACAGGCCGCCGAGGGATGCTTACTGACACGCTCACCGCTCAACTCCGCCCGGACTCCCAGATCCTGTAGCGCAGCCAACAGGCCCAGCGCCAGGTAGGTATAAGCCGCGACG
>VBHS01000028.1 GCA_005881295.1 Chloroflexota bacterium | reverse complement strand
GGTCGTCATCATGCTCCAACTCACCATAAGCCAGCGCAAGCGCGCTGAGCATGGCCCTGTCAAATGCGTTGCGCTTGGCGGCTCGATCCAGTCCAATCAACAGCACGTGCCCGTGCCGCTCAGTCGTGACTCGTCCTTCTTGATTCATTAGCGCCCCTCTCCTCTTTTCTCTCAGTATCACAATGGTTATGCCCTGAAGTTCTCATCTTACACTTACAGTCCAGCTTGCCCTAAGGAAATGTACCTGAACTTTTAGTGCCCTGTCAAGTATTGCAAGCAGGAATACCCCTGACATAGATTGTGGCACAGATTGCAGTACAGAGGCCACTTTCATATAATAAAAAATTATTGGATCGAAAATGAGTAAGTTGTTATTTGAAGACAAGCAAGGATGAGGATTACCAATGCAAAAGCCAGAAAATGGAAAACAAGGACGTATTGATTCGAGTAAGAGCAATCAATCTTCAGCTGCCCCTTTCCCTGCATTAGGTTTGAGATCGCAGGAAGACTTAGAATATCGTAAGCAGCTTCGTGGCATGATAACCGTTGCCAGTAAGGTACCGCTCAAAGACCGTTCTGTCCTGAGCCTTGTCTATACTCCGGGTGTTGCTGCCCCCTGTTTGGAGATCGCGAAAGCGCCTCTTACCTCGTTTGACTACACTCTGCGGGGCAATACCATCGCCCTGGTCTCCGATGGTTCATCGGCCTACAGTTTTGGCAATATCGGCCCCCTGGCGACGCTGCCGATGCTTGAAGACGCTTGTATCCTCTTCAAAACGTTTGGTGGGGTAGACGCCTTTCCAATTTCTCTTGGCACACAAGATGTGGAGGAAATTATCGCCGCTGGCATAGCAATTTGGCCGACCTTTGGTGGATTCTGCCTCAGCAGTATCGCTTCACCGCGCGCTCTTACAGTCACAGACCATCTTGCACGCGCCGTCAATATCCCCGTTTTACATGCCCACCAGCAGGGGACCGCTGTTGCTGTTCTGGGTGCTCTTTATAACGCGCTCAAGCTTGTGGATAAGACGAAAGAGCATGTCCGTATCGTCATCAACGGTGCTGGCCCGGGTGGCATCGGTACCGCCCAATTGCTGCTGCAAGATGGTTTCCAACACGTTCTGATCTGTGATCGTCTCGGCATCCTTCATCGCTACCGCACCCACAATATGAACTGGGCGAAATTAGACATTGCTCGCCAGACAAATCCCAATGACATATCCGGAACTTTCAGTGATGCCGTGCGCGGTGCCGATGTGCTTATAGCTCTTTCCTCGTGGAATACGATTACACCAGAGGTGATAAGCTCAATGGCAGAACGCTCCATCGTCTTTGCACTTGCTCTGCCTGATCCAGGTGTCACACCTGAAGATGCTCAGTCCGCTGGAGCGGCTGTCTTCGCGACAGGGCATCCTGATATTCCCAATATGATCACCAACGCGCTCGTGTTGCCAGGCATCTTTCGTGGAGTATTAGATATGCGTGCCACACGATTTAACCGCGAGATGCTGATTGCTGCTGCACATGCTATCGCTGATCTTGTACCACCAGAGCAGCTCTCCCCCCAGCAAATTGTTCCATCGGTTATGGAGTACGGTGTAGCTCCTCGCGTCGCGCGGGCCGCCGCCGAAGCTGCAAGGCAAACTGGCGTCGCCCGTATCGAGAAAGATCCGGACGAGATTGAGATGCAGGCGCGCAGGACCATCTATGAAGGTCACCGGCCTGTACCTCCACCGTCACATCATTATGCCAATACCCAGGAGCAGGCCCTCGAACTGCACAAGCGCTACCAGGGGGTGCTGGAAATTCAGCCAAAGGTGCCCATTCGCGATTACATCGTCCTCAATTCCTTATATTTGTACCCCGGTCTTTCCCAAACTGCCTATAAGATTCTCGAAGAGCCAGATAGTGCCTTTGACTATACAGGCAAGGGTAATCGCGTGGCAGTGATCTCTGATGGCAGCGCTGTGCTTGGCTTAGGCAATATTGGCCCACGAGCGGCATTACCGGTAATGGAAGGGAAGGCCATTCTGTTCCAGACCTTTGCCGGCATCGAAGCCTATCCCATCTGCTTATCTACGCAAGATACAGATGGGATTGTCGCTGCCGTTGAGTATTTAGCCCCCTCTTTTGGCGGGATAAACCTGGAGGATATCGCCGCCCCGAAGTGCTTTGAGGTTGAAGATCGGCTGCGCAACTCGCTCGATATACCTGTCGTCCACGATGATCAGCACGGTACAGCTATCGTGGTTCTGGCAGGTATCATCAATGCTCTGCGCCTGGTAAACAAGCGGAAAGAGGATGTGACTGCCGTGATACTGGGAGCCGGAGCTGCGGGCATCGCTGTCGCCAACCTCCTGATGTATTGGGGTATGAAAAAGCTAATATTGCTCAATCGGAGCGGCATCTTGCGGCCAGGTCTTGCGGGTATGAATCCTGTGCAGGAAGAAATAGCGAATCGTACTAATCTCGACCAGAAAAGCGGCGGACTCTCGGAGGCGGTCGAGGGCGCAGATATCTTTATTGGATTATCTGCCCCTGGCGTCCTGACACCCGATATGGTGAAGACAATGGCGCCCCAGCCTATCATCTTCGCCCTGGCGAATCCCGTTCCAGAGATTATGCCCGATGAAGCTCTGGCTGCAGGAGCGCGCGTAGTAGCGACAGGACGTTCCGACTTCCCCAACCAGGTGAACAACTCCTTAGCGTTTCCCGGTCTCTTCCGGGGCGCACTCGATGTGCGTGCTCACACCGTCAATGACGAAATGAAGTTAGCGGCAGCCGAGCGCTTAGCATCCATGGTTACTGACCGCGAACTTCAGGAAGGTCAGATCATCCCGCAGGCAATGGATTACGATATTGCCCCTGCCATAGCTGCCGCCGTAGCGCAAGCCGCAATGGAAACCGGAGTAGCTCGCCTGCGTGTCGATCCCCAACTCGTAGCCCAGCATTGCCGCGATTTCATCTACGAAGGCCTGATGACACCCGTGCCGCCAGCAGATGAAATACAGCACACATAACCCCATAAAAAAAGAGATGTGCAAGAGACAATTGCACATCTCTCTCAATATTGTTCAGCGATCTCCGGCCCAAGCCAACTGTTGAATTGTTCAGTTTGCGCCTCTCATGCTTTTCGTTTTACTATGCCTATGGTTAAGTTGTTTACGCTAAACGAGAGGATGTGTACAAATGCCAGGGTCGTTTCGTATCTTTAGAATTGCTGGTATCGACATCAACATTCATATCAGCTGGTTGATTATTCTGGTGTTTCTTACCTTTTCACTTGCCACTGGATGGTTTCCAATCACGTATCCAGGGTCTTCGACTGCGACCTATTATCTCCTGGGGTTCATTGCATCAATCCTGCTGTTCGTCTCTGTCCTCTTACATGAACTGGCTCATTCTTTTGTCGCTCGCTCTCGTGGCTTGCAAGTCAAGAGCATCGTCCTCTTCATCTTTGGCGGTGTATCGAATATAGAACAGGAACCGCAAACGCCAGGGATAGAGTTTTCCATGGCATTTGTAGGGCCTCTGGTAAGCCTGCTCATCGGTGTAGTGTGTTACGGACTCTGGTTTCTGGTAAGAGGCACGCATTCGCTGATTGTCCCTATCCTCTCGTACCTGGCATTGATGAACATCATTCTTGGCATCTTCAACCTTATTCCCGGGTTCCCTCTTGATGGTGGGCGAGTTCTGCGCTCAATCATCTGGAAAGCCACCGGTAACTTTCAGACAGCCACCAATATCACGACGTTTGTCGGCCAGGCCTTTGCCTACCTGATAATTCTATGGGGTATCCTTTTATTCTTTGCGGGAAACGCGTTTAATGGCCTCATCATCATCTTTACGGGCTGGTTTCTGTTGACTTCTGCACAGTCTGCTCGGAGCCAATCTATGCTTGATACGGCATTTCGTGGTGTGACGGTCAACCAGATCATGGATACCAACGTGTTGACGGTTCCTGCAAATATTTCGCTTCAGAAGTTAGTCGATGAATACTTTCTCCCTCGGGGGCTTCGCTCGGCGTTCGTCATGCAAGGTGATCAATTAGCTGGTTTAATCACGCTTTCCGATATTCGTCATGTGCCACGAGACCAGTGGCCGCAGACGCCTGTTGGCTATGCCATGATACCTCTGGAGCGTTTGCACACCATCACCCCACAGCAGAATGTGAAAGATGTGCTGCCGTTAATGACAGGGCAAGATGTGAACCAGTTAGCTGTTGTCCAAGATGGACGGCTTGTCGGCGTTCTGACGCGAGAGGGTATTCTTCGCTCGTTAGAGATACGGCGTAACCTTGGCGTTGATCGAAACAGAACAGCGTCGTAAGATATACCTTTGAGTTCCGTGGTAAGTCGGAGTGCTATTTGCGTGGATTGCACGCATTGCCTTGAATGATTAGGACGTAAACAAGTAGTAACAACAAAAATGTAGGGACAGGGCTTGCCTCCTATACATTTCAAAAGAAGAGAGCATCTCGCTTTGTCATCCTGAGCGCAGCGAAGGATCTCTCGTCGGACAGAGATCCTTCGCTGCGCTCAGAGCTTGCCCTAGAGCGAAGCGAAGGGATGACAATCCTGAATCGGCTTCATTTGACTCGCAAAACGTCTTCTTTGAAATGTATTGAGGCTTGCCTCCGCCCTGGTAGAGAAGCTTATATTAGGAACCCTGATACACGAAGGAACATATTATGACCACCGTTACCTCCAGAATAGGAACGCAAGTGCTTGGCTGGCTTGCGCCTTCAATATACGAAGCATTAGGCATAGCGCAACAGGGGGCTGTCCGCCTGCAAATCAGTGAGGTGACTCCAGAGCTGCTCCTGCTTGGAGTCATTATACAGGGCCATGACGGAGTCAGGAGGGTATTGAGCGAACTAGGCATAGACTGGCAGACAATGCGTTTGCAGACAGCTCAGATCTTCGATATCCCGCTTGATGCTGAAGCGGAGAGCCCTTTCAATGACAACTTCCCTCTATCTGAGGATGCCCAGGACTGCATAGACCAGGCCATTTACTTTGCAGTGTCTATGCATGCTCCATTGACCCTTCCGGAGCATCTTCTGTTGGGGACCTTGCGTCACCATCATACGCAACCGCTGCTGGCGCTCTTATTGCCGGCCGAGAGAGTGATCCCCGCACCCGTCATTGAAAGCACGGGGCTAGACTATACAGTCGCTATGGACCAGTTCATACATTCCAGAGTGCGAGAGCAGACTGTAATAAGCTTCGGCAACGGCAGATCATGGCAAACGCTGAGAGGGTTCGAGCGCCCTACCCGGCTTTTCACAGATATCACAGGGGAAGATGCCGCGAAGCGCTCAATGCAAGAAGCAGTCGATTTTCTCAAGAGACCGGGGATGGCTCGACGGAGGGAGAAAAACTATCTCTGTGGTATGCTACTTGTCGGCAACCCTCGCAGGAATAGAACTCCGCTTGTGAAGGCTGTGGCCGGTGGGGCAGTCGTACCCTTGTTCACCCTCTCCATCTCAGCACTTGTTAGGATGCTCAATGACATCGCTCACGACATCATGCAGCTCGAGGACGTTGATCTTTCTGAGGATGAGCGTGCCTTGCTTGCACACGGGAGCGTCGCCCAAAGAGGTCGGCGCATGATCACGTATATTTTCAACCAGGCAAGAAAGGCTTCGCCCTGTGTCCTGCTTCTCGACGATATTGACGCTATCAATGAGCTGAGTACGGAGGAAGAACGCCAGCAGTGGCTCAACCAGGTGCTGGTAGAGATGGACGGACGCGATTACCACCCGTCAATGGTGGTAATCGCTGCTACACAGCATCCCGATGGTCTCGATCTAGCGCTCCTGCATCCCGCTCGCTTTGAACAACGCGTTGTACTTGAAGACAGCGCCTTCACACAATCGCGGCCCTGCCCTTCTTGTAAACGTACGACACGGCCCGGGTGGAAACACTGTATGTACTGCGGAACCTTCCTGGTTAAAGTATGCCCGCATTGCAATGTTCTCCTGCCAGAAATTGATGGAGTGCAATTCTGCTTTGAGTGTGGGAGCCCGCTGAAGTAGTCTTCTCGAGCGTGCAACATCCTGGTCATTGAGCTATTGTCACCAGTCAGAGCGGTCAGCTGAATCTGGATGACGTGGATAGTAGGGATAGCTGACACTTGCCGGTGGTCGCAGCCACGGCCTCAACAAGAAAGTGATCACCAGGCCCGTCACAAATCCTCCAACGTGAGCAAAGTACGCCACGCCGCCCATGCCCTGTTGCACGTTGGAGAGCGCTGCCACGCCGTCGAGAAACTGTAACAAGAACCATATCCCGATCAAGACAAACGCTGGGAGAGTCACAATAGTGAAGAAAAAGACGATGAAGATGATAGTTCGCACCCTGGCCAGGGGAAACAGCACCAGGTAGGCTGCCAGCACTCCGGCAATGGCACCACTGGCCCCGAGACTCGGAATGGATGAGCCTGGATCAACTGCTACCTGTGTAATACCTGCAACCACTCCACAGAACAGGTAGAAGAGTAAATAAGGGATGTGCCCCATCCGGTCTTCTACATTGTCACCAAAGATGTAGAGGAAGAGCATATTGCCGCCGATGTGCAGCCAACCAGCATGCAAAAACATCGCGGTGATGAGCGTGAGGTAGACTGGACTTGGTGTGTGAAATGGGATATGCGCAGGCACTCCTGGCAGCGACGTCTGAGGAATACCATGTGTTAGCGCCGCTGGCACAACCGAATACGCGAACATGAATGCCTGTGCGTCAGCCCCAAGCGATACCTGGTAGAGAAATACCACCACGTTCACAGCGATGAGCCCCCACGTTATCCAGGGAAGACGTCGCCGCGGCCCTGCATAGTCCTTGATCGGAATCACGCGTTCTCTCCTCTTAACACTATCCTTTGTCTGATACTCCGTCGTTTATTAATTGTAGCAAATTTGGTCCGCAAGTACGAATCAACAAGAAACGGATACGGCGCGTCGTCGAAGAGGATGTGCATGCCCTCTCTTAGAAACTCTTGACAATATACCTATTTGTAACTATAATAGTGACAAATACAAAAAAGGAGAAAGGTGTTTTCATACGAATAACAGCCAGTTTGCCATAGGCACTCACATTCTAACGTTACTGGCCCAAGCCTCTGGCGAGGCCCTGACCTCCGAACAAATTGCCGGAAGCGTCAATACCAATCCTGTGTTTATTCGGCGTATCCTGGGCATGTTGAACAAGGCCGGTTTAGCGACCTCCCAACCTGGGGTAGGTGGAGGATGGCGATTGCGCCGGGCACCGGAGGCAATTACACTGCTTGATGTGTATCAAGCAGTGGATGAAGGTCACCTTTTGTCGCTGCATCATCGCTCTCCAAACCCCAATTGCCTGGTGGGCAGAAACATTCAAGGCTCTCTGGAAGTGATCTTTGATCAGGCAGAGCATGCCTTGGAGCAGGTGCTGGCCGCCCAGACGGTAGCGCAGGTGCTCCAATCGGTGCTCATGGATGTCAACGCACGGGCCAGCTAAGGTTTTGTCTGGCTCAAGCCATCTTTTTTGAAATGTCGTTAGTTCTTCGTCTTTTTTCGCTCTAGTCACTTTCCAAGGAGATCTATACTAATGAGCAGTCTTAGAGAAGGGCAGGATATACCTTCCCTTCATCCCGATACATCAATTGGTCTCGTCACGCTGACCATTTCTGATATGAATCGCTCGGTGGCATTTTACCAGCAGGTGCTTGGCTTTCAAGTGTTGAAGCGCACAGAGCATATGACAATACTGGGTTCGCCTGAGAATAAACCATTGCTTGTCCTCGTTGAGCAGGCAGGCGCACAACCCAAACCATATTCCACAACCGGCCTCTATCACTTTGCTATTCTGGTTCCTTCACGTGAAGACCTTGCCCGCTCGCTCCTCAATTTCGCTGAGACGCGCTATCCCCTGTCAGGAGCCTCCGACCACACGGTCAGCGAGGCGATCTACCTCTCTGACCCCGATGGCAATGGCATTGAGATTTATCGCGACCGTCCACGCAGTGAATGGTCCTGGCGCAACGGGCAGGTGCAAATGGCGACAGATCCACTCGATCTCGAGGACTTGCTGGCGGAGGCGGAACGTGATAGCCGCCCATTCGAGGGACTCGAACCCCAGACGCGCATCGGACATGTGCATCTACAGGTGGCCGATGTGCGCCAGGCCGCAGAGTTTTATCATGGCATCCTCGGTTTTGATGTGATGCAGCAATTCCCAGGTGCGCTCTTCGTCTCCGCCGGAGGATATCATCATCACATCGGTTTGAATACCTGGAACAGTCGGGGCGCTGGCCGCCCACCCGCCAACGCAGCCGGATTGCGCTACTTCACCATCACGCTGCCCGACGAGAGCGAGCTGGCGCGGGTTGTCTCGCGACTGGAAGCTGCAGGCGTTCCTTTTGAGCCACGAGCAGGAAATATAGCGCTCAATGACCCATGGGGTAACGGCATTCTGCTGACAGTTGGACCTTTGCGGAATCTCGACGAGGTGACGGCATAGCACCCATATCAGGCAAATGAACCAGGTCTAAACAAAATCATCCGAGGAAGTTGTTGAAATAGCATGAGCTTGAGCAAGGTAGTGCAAGTCATGGACTCAGAGAATTACGAATATCGAGAGTTTCTCGCCTCTGCATGGGACCTGCTCCGTGGGGATACTTCTGACTGGTCGGACAGACCCTTCTATAGAAACATTATTCTTCACAGCGGCCAACCTGCTCTGGATATCGGATGCGGAACAGGCCGTTTGTTGCTCGACTATCTTGCTGATGGGATCGATATCGATGGCGTCGATAACTCGCCAGAGATGCTAGCGATCTGCCGGGAGAAAGCGCAGAAACGTGGTCTTCACCCCACGCTTTTCCACCAAAGCATGGAGGCGCTGGCGGTCCCGCGAAGATATCGCACCATCATGGTGCCCTCGAGCTCCTTTCAATTGGTCACCGACCCCAACGCAGCCACAAAAGCCATGAGCAGCTTTTTTCATCATCTTGAGCCAGGGGGAATATTGGTGATGCCCTTCATGATCCTTTGGCAAGGGCCAGTCACGGATCAGATCGTCACGGGGGAGTGGGAGTTGATTGCGGAACAAGTCAGGCCTGAGGATGGCGTCCTGATACGCCGCTGGACACGCTCAACGTACCATCTTCCCCAGCAACTCGAGGACACAGAAGATCGGTACGAGGTCGTTCGTGAGGGCGAAATTATTGCGTCGGAACTCTCCACTCGCTCCCCTGCCACCCGGTGGTATACCCAGGAACAGGCCATACACCTCTATGAGGAAGCGGGTTTTACCAACATTCGCATCGTAAGCGAGTTCAGCCAGGTCCCTGCTTCTCAAGAAGACACCATCTTCTCCATCTTGGGAGCAAGACCGTAACTAGGTAGAGAAGGCCAACTCACTGGTTGGGCGGATAATTAATTCGTGATAGATTACCCCCATCCGTTCAGGCGGATAAGGCATCTGGTGATCCAACCACCACTGGATGAGCGAGATGGACGAGGCCACGATATGATGCGCTGCAATCTCGAGCGGCACAACACTATCTGGCAGGAAGGTATGTTCACTCACAACGTTTTGCGTGGCTATCTCGATACTACGCTGAAGTAAAGCATGGCTCATGAGCAGTACGCGAACGACTTCACTCTGCTGCTGGACATAGCGAAACAGCAAGACCCCGATGGTTGTCGGGTCAGCAGCAGGTTGCGTCGAGCCAAGCAGGTCAATGATTTCGGTCAGAACAACGTCCAGGACATCCTTCAACAGTTCGTCTTTGTCATGATAGTGACGAAAAAAGGTGGCGTACCCGACATCAGCGCGCTCTGTGATGTCACGAATCGTCACGTCCTCGTAGCCCTTTTCCAGCGTCAGTGCAATCAGGGCCCTGGCCAACAAATGTTGCGTTCGTTTGACCCTCCGGTCCTGTATCTCCATGGACACCTCCAGAATCCCCCCTTCATGGTTGCGCGGGTCCTTCTGTTTCACAGCATATCACAACAGCAGCAGCACTAAAAGACATTTGGAGAGAAGACTTCCCACGAGCGGCCTTGAGAGGTGTCCTGCATGTCATCCTGAGCGCAGCGAAGGATCTCTTCGTCCGGGGAGCCAGACCCTTCGCTGCGCTCAGGGTGACAGGCATTCTCTCCAAATGTCCACAGCACTAACACCCACCTTGACTTTTTAGCATGTTGTGATATATAGTAAATCATAAGATATAGGACATATCAAAAGGTCTTTGATATATCGCAATAATAACAGATAGGAAAGCAGGCGCTCAATGTCCAATACGCAGGAAGCCCATTCTATACAGGCATCGGCAGAGACTCCCATGCGCTGTCCAGTTGAGCACGGTTCGTTATCATACCAGAAAACCTCGCGCAGCGTGGGGGCAAGTCCGGAGACAAGTTCGACGACCCTTCAACGCGATGCTCAAGGAGTCTGGCAGGTTCATGGCTTTGAAGAGGCCAGGACAATCTTACGCAGCAGTGCGACCAGGCAGGCGGGGTTCAATGCAGAGCAGCTGGAAAAGATTCCTGGCGTGACGAATAAACCTATCCTTTACATGGAAGGCAAGGCCCATCAGCAACAGCGCAAACAAACGGCGCGTTTCTTCACTCCCAAAACCGTCAGTTCCAGCTATCGGCAGTTCATGGAAACGCTGGCCGATCAGTTCGTCAACGAACTCAAACGCAAGAAACGGGTTGATTTGAGCCAGTTAAGCCTGAAACTGGCTGTACAGGTCGCTGCTCAGGTGGTGGGAGTAACAAATAGTCGTTTACCTGGCATGGACAGGAGACTGGATGCCTTCTTTCAACAGCAACCATCCTCGCAGGAGATGATGCCGCTATTGCGTTGGGAGCCTTTCACCAGGCTTCGTCAGCTGTTCCATCAACGCCATGTTCTTGCCTTTTACTGGCTGGATGTCCGACCAGCCATTCGAGCCCGCAAGCGCCAGGCTTAGGAAGATGTCATCTCACACCTGATCTCACAAAACTATACCGATGCAGAGATATTGACCGAATGCATCACCTACGCCGCTGCGGGCATGGTCACGACGCGCGAGTTTATCAGCATTGCGGCCTGGCATTTCCTGGAGCGCCCGGAATTGCGTGATCGCTACCTGGCCGCCCCTGAAGAGGAACGATTGGAGATGCTTCACGAGACTCTGCGCCTGGAGCCAGTGGTTGGCAATCTCTATCGCCGTGCCACCGCCGATATTCCCCTCGAAAGCCAGGGCAAGAAGGTTGTCATTCCCGAAGGCGATATGATGAATATCCACATCTATGCAGCGAATGTAGATGAAACCGTAGTGGGTGAGGAACCCCTGGCGCTCTGTCCTGGTCGACCAATTCAAGGGGAGCGCATCCCCTCGATGATCATGGGTTTTGGTGATGGTCATCATCGCTGTCCGGGCTCATACCTCGCCATCCAGGAGACCGATATCTTCTTGCACCGCCTCCTGGCCCTTGACTCTCTGCACATGGAGCGCATCCCCACGCTCAACTGGAATGAGCTTACCACGGGCTACGAAATTCGCAATTTTATGATTGCCGTGTAACTCGATACCGCTTCAATCAGCCTGAGAGCTTGACCTACTACACAGGTTTGAGTCAAGTAATCACCGTACAGGTTACAGAAGACAATATCTTTTTCTCTCCACTGTGTACCAGCTTTTTCGCGCATAGCTTGCCATGCCCTGAGAAGCCGCAGACAACCCAGGCTCTCGGCATATCCTTCAATTGGTCAACGATCGGAAGGAGGTCCGGTGTAAAAGCCATCACCCCAGCCCAGCGTTGTACAACTTGAAGGTTAGTAAGCGACGGAAAAAGCTGTGGAAAGACCTGCTCCAATGCTGTTTGGACTTCTGTCGTTGGCTGATCCACCCCAACACCTATGTCACAGCCAGGAGCGATTGCACGACATCCTCCAAGCACGATTGTGCCATCAACGGTTTGTTGCCAGTATTCCTCGGTATCAGTGAAATCAACAGACATGCTCGTGGTGAAGACTGGCGCATGTGGCCCATAAGCCAGAACTTGTCCACGTACAGGCGTGATTAGTTTGTCAATTGCTGGAACAAGCTCTCCAGTCCAGGCGTTGAGAGCAACTATCACCTTCCTTGCACGTACTGTTCCATGGGTAGTGTGTATGAGCATCC
>VBHS01000397.1 GCA_005881295.1 Chloroflexota bacterium | reverse complement strand
TTGCGTATCGCGCATGCTTACCAGCAGTTGACGGACTGGCACCGTAGGGAGATAAGCTAGCTTGCTACACTCTTGTTTTTGTGATTCCAGGCGCTTGTCTGCCAGTCATCGGCAGTTTCTGGCTCATCCACCCAGCCGGAGAGGGGCATTTGCAGGTATCTTGCCAGGGCGATGACATACGGTTCGTATTGTTCACGCTTAGCGGCAAGCCGCTCCTCGGCGGTTTCTTCATCATGTAAAGATATGCCTATTTCGTGGAGCGATTCTTGGAAGCGTTCAAATTCTGCGTGGGCAAGACGTCGTATGCGCATATCGTCTGGCGAGAGGGATAAGACCTGGCCCAGGTCTATGGCGGCGTGACAGGCGATAGCGAAGGTGAACACTGCCGTCTGCTCGGGTATCCCGTCGATGCCAACCGACAAGAGGGCGCTGACATCGAGGACGGCAGTGAGAGCGGCGAGCCAGGACTGGCGATCGTGTTGGGAACGGTAGTACATTAAAACCGGGTAGGAGAGATGGCTCTCCAGCAGTTCCGCCGACCAGTTTTCCCATTCGTGCAGGTGCTCTTTGAGTTCGTCCATTACCTGGCCGCGGAAGTGGCGGCGCAACATTTCTAAGGCGTTGGGGGGTGAGCCTGCGTGGGCATCGAGCAAAGAGATGCCGATCTCGCGCCGAGAAAATGCCTGGTAGATGACCGGCAAATAGCCGATGACGAGCGCGAGAAAGCCAAAGCCCGTTCCTGCCTCAATGACCGTCACGGTGCGGGCTAAGCCGGTACGTGGTATTACGTCACCGAGCCCAAGAGTGAAGAAGGTGGTGCCGCTCATGTAGAGATCCGTGCCAAAGTCCGGGATTTTCTCGGGGGCAATGAGGGCGGAACCAAGAGCAAATTGGAACAGGGCGAAACCTAAGATTAGACATATGGCCCATAGGATCAGGAGCATTATGAGAGATAGGGGGCCGAAGAAACTGAGAAAAAATTCTCTGCGGTCGTCGGAGCTGATTTTTTTGGCAATGAATGAGTTGAGGCGCCAGGTGGAGATAAAGAATATTCTGGTCAGTCTGAAGCGGCGCGAGACGCGCCGAGGCAAGATGATTGTCTCGACGGAGTCTTGCAGAATGATGACGATGAGGATTATTGAGATGATGCCTGCTATTATGCTCATGTTTGTTTCTCCGCGGGGTATTTGTTTTGCTTGTTTTCGCTTTTCCACTGCTTCTGTTTTTTTATTGACATGTGTTATGGCTTATGTACAATGATCTCACATTTAATAGCAACGGGGAATGCTTTTGGGGTATTCCTTCTGGAGTGTTTCAGTTTTGAAGGAGGTTGGTTATGAAAAGGAAGGGTTTTGGGAGGCAAAGCATCTTGACTGCCCGTGGTATACTGTTGTCATGCCGATGTAGCTCAGTGGTAGAGCAGCGGTTTTGTAAACCGCCGGTCGTCGGTTCGAGTCCGACCATCGGCTCCTCAAGAAATGTTAAAGGCGCCTCAAGCAAGACCACAAACTGCTTGAGGCGTTCTGTTTATTCTGTTTCCTGTCCTGGTTTGGCGGTAAACGTGTTGAGCAACAGCAAGACCTGATCGAGCTTTTTGTCCTGCGCCTCAAAGCGGCTGTTTACACTCTGATCGGAAGTATTCAAACGCTCACCGAAAGTATCCAGACGCTCACCGAGAGAAGCAAGGTTTGACCTTATTTCGCGAATGTCATCACCTTGCTTTGTAGACATAGAAGCAAGATTTGACTTTATTTCGCGAATGTCTTCGCCTTGCTTCGTAGACATAAAAGCGAGGTTTGACCTTATTTCGCGAATGTCTTCGCCTTGCTTCGTAGACATAAAAGCGAGGTTTGACCTTATTTCACGAATGTCTTCGCCTTGCTTCATAGACATACCGAGCAACATTGTTTCGTTATGATTGATATCCTTGATATCTCTACTTAAAGCTGTCAGGGTTTGCTCGAATGCAGAAAGTCTCTCTTCTTGAGTTGGCACAGGAAAACCGCCTTTCTGGTCAAACAACCACATCTCTGTGGAGATTATAACACACACCGGTAAAAAAGGATGTAGCAACAGTGTAGCAGCGCTGATGATTCGCAGGTGCTATTAACTCTATACTGCTTGTTTCGCCAAAAGAGGAAAAAAGGTTGGTGGTGCTATGGTAATATTGAGGCAAAATGGTGGTTTGACTCGTTTGCAGTGAAAGAGAACAAGGATGTTATACTATGGCGCGTATTCGGAGCTTCAAACGTCTCTGGCAGAGAACTCACATTGTGCGATTGGTGCAGGATGTTATCATCGCCGTGTTTACGCTACAGGTTATTACGGCAATTGTGCTACAAGTTGTGTCGGTTCTGCGTAGGAGACACAAACACGAGGTGAGTTTTCCTCACTTGCAGCTGGATGAGGTGCGGGTCGGCGAAAATTGCTTGCAGCTTTATGGTTATGGGCGCGATCTCTACGCGGCGATGCTTGAGGCCATTGATTGTGCCAGGGAAAGCATTTACCTGGAGACATATATATGGAAGGGTGATACTGTTGGACGGGAGCTGAAGGAGCACCTGGCAAAGAAAGCGGAGCAGGGGATAGATGTGTACGTCATCTTCGATGCCTTTGCCAACCTGGTGGTGCCGCGCGCGTTCAAGGAATTCCCATCAAGTATCCATATGCTAGAGTATCAATCTCTTCATCGTCCCTGGCACGTGCTGGATCCCAGGCGTTTGGCTCTTGATCACCGCAAATTACTGGTGGTGGATGGTTCCGTAGGATTTATTGGGGGCTACAACCTGGGGGACCTCTACGCAACCGAGTGGAGAGATACGCACCTGCGTATACGGGGGCCAGCGGCAGCTGATCTCGCGCATTCGTTTGTCAGCTTCTGGAACCGGTCTTGTGGGGAGGGAAAAGAGATTACGAGGCATTACATGCGCCACTTTGATTCGTTCATCACTGTACGCAGTAACGATGCGTTCAGGCTGACTTTTCCTATACGCGATATGTATATCGAGGCTATCGACCGCGCTGAGCACTCTATCCTGTTGACCAATGCCTATTTTGTACCCGATCATATCTTGCTGGAAGCGTTGAAGGCGGCAGCCGCACGAGGTGTAGACGTGCGGGTTCTGGTTCCCTGGTACTCCAATCATATCGTGGCAGATTGGCTGGCACGCGGGTACTTTACTGAGTGCCTTGAAGGGGGCATTCGTGTCTTTGGCTACACTTACGCTATGTTGCATGCGAAGACGTGCACGGTTGATGGCCAATGGGTCACGCTGGGTACTGCTAACCTGGACCGATTGAGTTCTAACGGCAACTTTGAGATCAATGTCGAGATTTACAGCGCTCAGCTGGCGCGACAAATGCAGGACCTTTTCTATAGTGATACTGCTGGCGTGTTCGAGCTGACGCTGCCAGAGTGGGAGAGTCGTCACTGGTACATCAAGCTGAGTGAGCGGATCATGGCTCCGCTGCGCTTTCTCTTGTGAGGGCGCCCTGATTGCACTCATTTGTTAATGAGACGCTTTTTAGGGTAAAATGGAGCTCAGAGGCAGCATAAACCGAGTCAATCGTTTATAATAGCAGTAGAACTAACTCATGGTGAATGTTTAATACAGGTAGGAGGTACACTTATGGCAGAAAATAAGGCAAAACAAGAGGAGCAGGCACAGACATCTGAAACACCGTTCTACAAATCTGACCTCGATGAGCTCAAGGAAGCCTCACAGTATTTCATCCGCAGTCTATTCCGAGCGGGGGTACACCTGGCGAT
>VBHS01000396.1 GCA_005881295.1 Chloroflexota bacterium | reverse complement strand
GTCACTTTATCGAAGGAGATGAACGAGCCAACCGGGCGGCATTGCTGGCGGCGCATGTTAAGGCGGCGCAATACTATCTCCAGCAGTCAGAGACACACTACCCGCCGCCAGAGAGGCGCCAGCATATGAGCGATATGGAGCCCTTGATCGAGGCGGTCTGGCAGTATTGCCAGGCCGAGCAATGGCAAGAAGCCTACGGGCTGATGGAAGATAACAGCATTTACCGCAACCTCAAAAACTGGGGGGGAGATGCTATCCTGCTGGAATTGTATACACTACTCTTGCCGCCGGAAAAATGGCAGGCGGAGCGATTGCAGGCGGCGCACATCTACAATAACCTGGGCGTGCTCTGCCGCGCACTGGGAAGGATGCGACAGGCGCGTGAGTATATTGAGCGCGCTCTACGTATTTACGAGAAAGAAGGAGACCGCGTAGATGAGAGCTGGTCACTGAATCACCTCGGCCGGGTCTACTCTCAGATAGGCAACAAGGAGCAGGCGCGTGAATACTACGAACAGGCATTGAGGATCTGCCAGGAGGAAGGGGATCGCCTGGGAGAGGCAACCGCGCTGAATAACCTCGGTTGGGTCTGCAATGCGCTGGGTCAGACAGAGCAAGAGCAGAAGTACTACGAACAGGCCTTGAGCATCTTCAGAGAGATCAGAGATCGCGGGGGAGAGGGCTCAACGCTCAACAATCTCGGTCGAGTCCTCAATGACCTGGGGCAGCATGCGAAAGCACAGGAGTACTACGAGCAGGCGCTAGACATGTTTCGAGAGACGAACAACCGCAGGGGTGAGGGTTGGACGCTGAGTAACCTGGGCAAAACGTACTATGCATGGGGGCAGTTGGACGAGGCACACACATACCTCGATCGGGCATTGCGCATGCGGCGCGAAGTGGACCGCAGGGGAGCGGGAAGAACGCTTAACAACCTGGGAGAGGTGTACGCGAGCATGGGGCAAAGAGAACGAGCGCGAGAGTGCTATGAAGAGGCATTGAGTATTAATAGAGCAATGGGTGACCGTGAAGGTGAGGGCAAAACGCTGCGCAATTTTGGCAGGTTGTATCTTGCAGAGCGGAACTACTCCATTGCCCTTGCCGCGCTCTTGCTCGCGCAGCGTCTCCTTGATGAGCTACAAAGCCCTTACCGCTATAGCGTGCAAGAAGGGCTGGACGCTCTCCGGCAAGAGCTCGGCGAAAAGCAATTTGCCGAGCTGCGAACAAAAGTGGAGCTGCAAGCAGCACAGATAGTCAAAGAAGCGTTGGGGTAACCCCCCCCATATGTATGATAGAGGAGAATTATGGATCAACAACGACCGTTCCGCTTTGGGGTAGCTGCGGAGAGCGCTCCATCAAGAGAACAATGGGCTGCGCTGGTGCGCAAGGTTGAGGGCATGGGCTATGCAACCTTCGTGCTGGCGGACCACTTTGTGAATGAGTTTCTACCGATCGCGGCGCTGATGGCGGCGGCTGATGCTACGAGCACGCTGCGTGTCGGGACGTTTGTATTCGACAACGATTTTCGCCACCCCGTGCTGCTCGCCAAGGAGGTTGCCGCGCTCGATCTCCTCTCGGGTGGACGCTTCGAACTGGGCATCGGCGCCGGCTGGCACAAGCCCGAATACGAGCAGGTGGGCATCCCCTTCGACGCGGCCGGAATACGTATCAGTCGTATGGAAGAGGCGCTGCAGATTATCAGAAAGTTCTTCACGGAAGAAACGGTGACATTTGCTGGCAAGCACTATACTGTAACCGATCTCAAAACGTCTCCCAGGCCGTTTCAGCGTCCTCACCCCCCATTCTTCATTGGGGGCGGCGGCAAAAAGCTGCTTTCTATCGCGGGGCGAGAGGCGGATATTGTTGGCATTCATTTCAAAGTGAATGACGATGGGACGGTTGACGCATCAGAGCGTACAGAGGCAGCTATCGCGCGCAAGCTGGAATGGATACGGGAGGCCGCGGGAGAACGCTTCAATGCGATTGAGTTGAATCTCCTTCTGAGCAGGGTGGTAATCACCGGAGATCGGCGGCGAGCAGCAGGAAAATTCGTGCGTGAAAGTAGGCGAGCGGACACGACAGTGGAGCAGGTGTTGGCCAATCCGTACCTGCTCATTGGCAGCGTAGAGCAGGTAATTGAACAGTTGCAGCGCTTGCGTGAACGATACGGCATTTCGTACTTTGTGGTTGGTGATGAATCTATGGAGGCGCTGGCCCCGGTGGTTGCACGGTTGGGTGGTAGTTGAGAGAGATTGAAGAGGAAGGTGTTTGCACATGACATCAGGTTCAAATACCGAAACCATGAGCTAAAACTATATACAAATGTTGGTCGTTATTCTAAAATAGTACAATAAAGCTGAGTAGCTTTACCGGAAAGGCTATTTCATTCAAGGAGAGAAAGTAGTAATTATGACAAATCCAACAACTTACTATGGTGCCATTGTGCTTGGCGTCATAGCTGTAATCGCTGGAGTGATGATGCTGAACAACATTGTTCTTGGCTATCACGGCAAACTTGGTCTCGGAGCTCTTGTTGTAGGCGTTCTTCTGGTGATCCTTGGCATCGTCGGGATGTTCATGGCGAGATCCAGGGTGTCGTAAGGAAAGAGTTACCATAGCGAAGCTTACCAGGTGCACCGAAGGTCCCCGGTGCACCAGTTCATAATCCCCTTATGAGTTTTAACAAAACAGCACCTACGGATGGATGATTTTGTTCAAAGCTTAATCTCAGAGTTTCATCTGTTTGAGAAAATCGTTGACTTTTTTCTGGCCGATTTGCACCCTCTCTGCATAGGCAAGTATCTCCTCCTCCTGCCGGGCATGCATCTGTTTGATCAGTTTGCGCTTCGAAGGGTCTATGCCTTTTGGTGAGGATTGACTGATTTCATAGAGGAAACCCATCATATCCAGCAACTTGAGTTCATCGTGCAGCGCCTGGTCTTCTTCAATGGAAAAAGCGCCCATGATGTCGTTTTGGATGGTCTCGATGGCCTCTTTTACAGCGGCTGTCTTAAAAAAAGGCAGGATATCCCCGATGACCGCTTCATGCGCGTCATGCACCAATGCCAACGTGACGAGCCGGTCGCGTTTTTCCGGCGCATAGGAGTTAAATGCGGACCAGTAGAGTGCCAGGAAAGCGACGGCCATGGTGTGCTGCCCCACGTTCCAGGTGCCAAATCCGGAGACGCTATATACCCTGGGGATGTTGAAGATATTCATGAGGAAATCGAGGTTGGGATTTTTTGAGACGTGCCCGAGCATACCCTGTGGAGTAAAGATCTTTTCATAGTCTATGTGTTCGTCCATATATGTCCCTTTTCTTGAGTTCAAACTTTTGCTTCTTCTATTATACGCTGTGAAATTTTTCACACCTCAGCGGTGATTTCACTAACTGCGGCAGTGCTGAAACTATGTTACGGTTGGTGAGCAGAAGATATTAGATGCTAAAATTCGTTAGACCTGGACAGGTATGGTGGAGTGTACCTGAAGGAGCGGTCATGTTCAGAACACGTTGGCAGCCCATCTATATAAAGTGACAACAGCGCTGGCTCTTGCTCATAGCCGGGGCAGGCTCTATCATTTTTCTTATCGCAGCTGGCAGTATGCCGGTACCGACGTTACCCGCAGTCAAGACGCCAACGGCAGTCCTAGCGAGTCCAGAGGCGCTCCAGGCCTATTACAAGGTTGGCAATCCAGGAGTGGCGACCATCAACCAGATTATGCCCCAATTTGAGCTGTCCAATACGGGCAAGAGCAGTGTCGACCTGAGCGAGGTGACGATCCGTTACTGGTACATGCTTGACATCCAGCAGCCGCAGAGCTACTGGTGTGACTATGCCAGCGTGGGATGCGCTAACATCTCTGGCAGCTTCGTCAGCCTCTCATCCCTGCGCTCTAAAGCAAATACCTACCTGGAAATTCGCTTCACGAACGGCGCTGGAAATCTCGCCCCGGGTGCCAACTCTGGTGAAATTCAGAACCGCTTCAATAAAGATGACTGGTCGAATTATCAGCAAGCGCACGACTACTCCTATGAAGGGTCTGCTACTACGTTCACCGTGTCAACAAGAATAACGGTGTATTACAAGGGAACCCTGGTCTGGGGAAGCGAGCCGGATGGGCTGACGTGAGCAGGCTCAGCTACTCCCGACTGTATATCCTGGGAGAAGTGAGAATGACAACGAGGGCAAAATATGGTATTACGATAGTATCAGATCAGATTACCGTTTTTGTTCTGGACAAGAAGAATAGGGACTGAGAATCTTTCTCTAAAAATGGTAGATCGTTAATCCTCACCTTCATAAGGTGAGGAAAGTGAAGATCAGCAGATGGAATAATCCATGGCAGCAAAAAGGAAACCGAGCAACAACAAGCAAAACCAGGACAAGCAGGTCCTTTATATATCACCGGATGAGGATGTCACGTCGATCCGCGAGCGCCTCGCGCAAGCCTCCACTCCAGACGTGGCGATTGTTATCCCGCCCCAGACACACTTGCGTAGTCACGTTGCATGGAGGCTTCTCCAGAGGAGTGCGCAGAAGCTGGGAAAGGATATTTCTATTGTGAGTTCAGATCCGCACATTCGTGCGATCGCTCGCTCTGTTCGATTTAAAGCAGCAGCAACCTTGCCTGCCGCTCTCATGTAACCGTTTCTCTTGAGCGCATGAAAAAGAGGAAAGATGCCTGACATACCACCTGAACTGGATCAGCTGCGCACGTTTGCTCACAAGCGAACCGAAGTGGTCGCCGAACTCGCCAGGCGCATCTGTGAGGTTCCCGCCCCGACGGGCATGGAGCGAGCGAGGGCTGAACTGGTGGCCTCGCTCTGGCGAGAGCGGGGCTATGTACCAGAAATCGATGCGATTGGCAATGTCTACACGCGGCGTGGGAAGCGTGACAAAGAACCCGTGCTGATGTTACTGGCTCACACTGACACTGTTTTCCCGCCCTCGACCCCTATTACAGTTGAACGAGATGGGGATATTTTGCGCGGGCCGGGCATCGGAGACAATAGTGTGAGCGTCGCGGCCATGATAAGTGCGTTGGACGTACTCGACGCGTTGGGGGAAGAGACTGCCGTTGATCTTGTCGCTGTGGCGGATGTAGGAGAAGAGGGCCTGGGGAATCTACGAGGAGCGCGTGCAGCGATCGAGCGCTACCGCGAGAACGTGGGAGCCGTGATCGTGCTCGATGGCAGCCTGGGTCAAATCACTCACATCGCGGTGGGTTCTCAACGCTGGCGGATCACAGTACGTGGTCCGGGTGGACATTCTTATGGAGACTTTGGGCTGCCGAGCGCCATCCACGGCTTGGGCAGAATTATCGCTGCTATCGCTGATATTACAGTTCCGCGGAAGCCGAAGACCACGTTCAATGTTGGCGTCATTGAAGGGGGAACCAGCGTCAACACCATTGCAGAGCGCGCATCTGCGCTGCTCGATATGCGATCAACAGATGTCAAAGCCCTGGATCAACTGGCCGAGCAGGTGCGAGCAATCGTGGAGCAGCGCGCGGGAGAGGGTCTGCAAACGGAGATTGAGATACTGGGCGAACGGCCAGCAGGCAAGCGAAGCCGATCGGATCCGCTGGTGGCTCTGGCAGGGCAAACGCTGACAGGGCTCGGTATAGAGCCGAAATATGGCTCAGCCA
>VBHS01000027.1 GCA_005881295.1 Chloroflexota bacterium | reverse complement strand
AACAAGTTTACATAGTTGTATTTTATCACTTCCTATGGTATCATAACTGCGGTATACTTCAAATATTCTTTGTCTGATCGTCTATAGAAAAGACAAAGGAAAAGCAAGTCACCAATACTTATAGGCAACGAAGGAACGAGTAGGTCCCCATATCTTGTCGAAGAGAGCCTGGGGGTGGTGTAACCAGGTCAGGATCGTGAGCCGAAAATCATTCCAGAGCCGCTAGCCGAAACAACAAAGTAGACCTGGCCGGGACCTTCCCGTTATCATGAAGGGCTGTATGGATCCTCTCAATTGGGGAGTTACAGCTAAACCAAGTGAGCCATATCTATCTCACACCTCGTGAGAATGTGGCTAATAAGGGTGGTACCGCGGGAGTTCCTCTCGTCCCTATGTGTATTGGGCGAGAGGTTTTTTTTTGAACCAGGAGAGCGTCAATCGATATGAAAACAAAATTGCTCTATCACGAAAATAGTTTTATCTACGAATGCAGTGCAAAAGTTGTCTCCGTTGAAGGGGACGAGGTCGCACTGGACGCCACCGTCTTTTTCCCTGGAGGAGGCGGCCAGATGGCGGATCATGGCACCATCTCTTGGAATGATTATCAAATTCAAGCGAACGTTATTGCAATGAATAAGCGCGATGACGTTGTCTGGCATACGCTAAGTTGCACGCCACCGCCAGTAGGAACTGAAGTCGTCGGGACAATCGACTGGGATTTTCGCTACCAAATGATGCGCACCCATACGGCGCTCCATATTCTCTGTGGCACTATATGGCGGGAATTTGGCGTGCAGGTGACGGGAGGGCAGATGTACCCAGACCGGGCGAGAATGGATTTCGCTATGGAAAATTTGAATAAAGAGCGTATCGCCTATATTGAGCAGAAAATTAACGAAGCAGTGCAAGCAGACTACCCGATCAAAGTGTATAAGTTGCCGCGAGAAAAGGCGTTCTCTATTCCCGACCTGATACGCACTAAAATTAATCTACTTCCACCAGAGATCGAGGAAGTACGTATCGTAGAAATCGTCGGGCTCGACCTGCAAGCAGATGGCGGTACACATGTCGGCCACACGAAAGAAGTAGGCGGTATCAGAATTACAAAGACCGAAAATAAAGGGAAGATCAATAAACGCTTAGAGATTATGTTAACCGATTAGAACAGTTTAAACCATGGTACATGAAAGCATAAGCCAGCAGAAAAAGGCCACTCATCCAAAGCAGAGGAGGCATTAGTGTCAGTGAAATCAAGTGTATTCAGCGCAGTAACAGCAGCAGACCGTGTTGACTACCCGGCTCTAGAAATGAGCATCCAGAAGTGGTGGGACGAACACGGCGTCCTTCAAATGTACCTGCACCGTAATGAGAACAGTGACAAACAATTTTCGTTCCTGGATGGCCCTATTACCGCAAACAACCCTATGGGGGTCCACCATGCCTGGGGACGAGCCTATAAGGATTTGTATCAGCGTCTAAAAACCATGCAAGGATATAAGCAACGCTATCAGAATGGCTTCGACAGCCAGGGTCTGTGGGTTGAGGTAGAAGTCGAGAAGGAACTTGGCATGCAGACGAAGCGCGATATCGAAGCCTATGGCATTGATGAGTTTGTACAACGGTGTAAAGAGCGAGTCTTCACTTTTGCAAAACGCCAGACAGAACAGTCGATTCGTCTGGGTTACTGGATGGATTGGGGCCATGACTATTATACCCTGTCTGATGAAAATAACTATACCATCTGGTTTTTCCTGAAAAAATGCCACGAGAGAGGGTTTCTCTACAAGGGGCGAGATGTCATGCCATGGTGTCCGCGCTGTGCCACTGGCATCTCAAACATGGAAATCGAATCAGAAGGCTACAAGGAAACAAGCCACCTGAGCCTCTATGTGCGTTTCCCATTGGTAGACCATCCTGGTGAATATCTGCTTGTCTGGACGACCACGCCTTGGACACTCGCGGCCAACGTCGCAGCAGCAGTACACCCCGACTTGCCCTACGTCAAAGTAGAGCAAGATGGCGAGTATTATTACCTTGCACAAGAACTCCTCCCAGTGTTGAAAGCGCTTAAGGGGCGTGACAAAGGAGACTACCACGTCACACAGACGCTGAAAGGCAGTGAAATGCTGGGTTGGAGCTATCGCGGCCCATTTGACGAGCTGCCCGCAGAACAAGGCGTTGTCCACACCGTCGTGCCATGGAAGGACGTCAGTGCAACTGAAGGAACTGGCATCGTCCACATCGCTCCTGGTTGTGGTCGTGAGGACTTTGCTCTTTCAAAAGAATTTAACCTCTCCGTAGTGGCTCCAGTTGATGAATTCGGTGTCTATACTGACGGCTATGACTGGCTCACAGGGCAACACGCGGCTGAAGTTGGACAGCAGATCGCTGAAAACCTGGTGCAAAAAGGGCTACTTTATCGCCCGCAGAACTATAAGCACCGCTACCCAACGTGCTGGCGCTGTAAAACCGAATTGATCTTCCGCCTCGTTGATGAGTGGTTCATCTCTATGGAGGAGCTTCGTTACGAGATCATGGATATCGTACGCCAGATCAACTGGATACCGGCCTTCGGTCTTGAGCGTGAATTGGACTGGCTGCGCAATATGGACGACTGGATGATCTCTAAGAAACGCTACTGGGGATTGGCTCTGCCCATCTACGACTGCCCACAATGTGGCAGCTTCGAGGTCATCGGCGGTAAGGATGAGTTGCAAGAACTGGCCGTTTCCGGCTGGGAAGAGTTCGAAGGTCATTCGCCACACCGACCATGGGTCGATGCGGTCAAAATCCGCTGCAGAAAGTGTAATGCAGAGGTCTCACGCATCAAAGATGTCGGAAATCCCTGGCTTGATGCCGGTATCGTGCCATTCTCGACGCTACACTTTCTCACCGATCATCGTTACTGGCAGCAGTGGTTCCCAGCAGACTTTGTGACTGAGTCGTTCCCGGGCCAGTTCAGAAACTGGTTCTATTCGATGCTGGTAATGAGTACCATTTTAGAGGACACAGCACCGTTCAAGACCCTCTTTGGCTACGCAACACTCGTGGCTGAAGATGGTACACCCATGCACAAGTCTAAAGGCAATATGATTGTCTTCGACGAGGCGGCCGAACGGGTTGGCTCTGATACTATGCGCTGGCTTTTTGCCAACCACATTCCAGAAAAAAACCTTCATTTCCCCCGTATCCCCACGGATGAGGATATGGAGAAGGCAGCACAGACTGGGCTACCTGTTCGATTAAGCGAAAAATGGATGCTGGTGCGCAGGACACTGGATAAAATTTGGAATGTCTATAGCTTTTTTGTCAACTATGCCAATATCGATCGCTTTGATCCGACTCAACACCAGCTTCCCACGGCAGAGCGCAGCGAACTGGACCACTGGATCCTCTCTGAACTGCAGATGACGATCAGAGAAGTCACGGAGGGTCTGGAACACTATGACACCGTTAAACCAACCGCGGCAATACAGGGATTCCTGGATGATCTCTCCAATTGGTACCTGCGTCGCAGTCGCGAGCGCATCTGGAAACCTGAACTTGACAGCGACAAAACAGCGGCGTACCTGACGCTCTACGAGTGCTTAACAACACTTGTCACCCTGCTCTCTCCTTTCATACCATTCATGACGGAAGAGCTTTACCAGAACTTGGTACGCAGCGTTGACGACAAGGCCCCTTTGAGCGTGCATCTCTGTGACTGGCCGCAGGTGAATGAGGACCTTCTTGATGAGCGTTTGACGAACGAGACACATCTTGTCATGCGTATCGTTGGCTTAGGTCGCTCTGCACGTGAGAAGGCCCAGATCAGAGTCCGCCAGCCCCTGAATGCGCTCTATGTCCGTGTCCCCAGCGTTGCCGAGGAAGAGGCTCTGTCCCGCCTGAGTGAACAGGTACTCGAAGAGTTAAATATTAAGAGGCTTCAGTTAATCGGCGATGACAGCGATATGTTGTCATATACACTGAAGCCGCAAGTCAAAGTGCTGGGACCAAAATTTGGTCATTTGGTGCAGAAAATCCTGACAAGGTTCAAAGCGTTGGATCCTCACGGCGTTCAGGAGGCCGCAAAACTGCTAATCGAGACAGGCAAACTCAATTTTACCATCGATGGCCAACAAGTCGAGCTGACCTCTGACGAGGTAGAAGTCATTGCCACTGCCCGCCCAGGCTTTGTCACTGCCGAGGAACGCGGCTATATCGTCGCCCTGGAAACGACGATCACGCCACAATTACGCGAAGAGGGCCTGGTGCGAGATCTGACTCACTATGTACAGGATATGCGTAAGAAAGCCAACTTCAGCATCGAGGATCATATCGGCCTGGCACTCTATACGGACAGAGATCTGGCGCAGATACTCAAGCATTACGGGAGTTCTATCGCGTCGGAAACGCTCGCCGATGACCTGCTCATCTCCATCGATCATAAAGACAAACCTTCTTTCAACGAGGTCTATCGCGAAACGATCTCGCCTAACTCAATAAAAAAGCTTGAAGGATATACGGTCGAGGTAGTGCTGGGGAGACTATGAAATGTAGGTTTTTGAAGACGAGGATACAAATACCGAGCCTGGACATGCAGGCCCGGTATTTGTATCCTCGTCTGTTCTGGGAATAATGCATCTCCAGCCACCGACCCTACCTCACAAGCCCCTTCCTTCTCATCTGCCCCAAATCATACTCGGTGGGGGCCAGAGGACTAATGCCAGCCTCGGCGCAGGTCCGGCCAATCAGCGCAAACCCAAGATGTAGTCCCTGGACAAGCGTTGTTGGTTGATGAACCGAGAGTAAGTTCAAACAATCTTGACGCTGCTCTATAGCCTTGCTCTCGCCGTAATGTTCACGGTAGCCACTCAAAATCGATGCATGCGGCATAAAGTCGTCGTAGCGCAAATTGTCTGTAGCAGCCAGCAACATGAGCCAATATCCAACCTGGCTTCCCTCCAGGATCGTATCATCTACCCTGTCGGTGTGTACATGCTCTCCACTCTGTACCTCGGCCAGCTCCTCTAACTCGTCGGCTAAGCGCGCCACCAGGTAACCATGACTACGCTCCTGCAGCAAACGTGAAGTGTTTGATTCTTCACTCATATCGTTATCCCGTAGATATTGGTACACTCCATACAATTGGCGCAGTTCGCTCTCCAACTTTTGTTGCTCATTTGTGCTAAGATAGTCTATGGCTATAGGAAGTGCTTCTCCACCCTGAGATTTTGCTCGCATTGATCCATAAACAATGTCTGGATCAAAAACGCGCTCGGCTACAAACTCGTAGCCATCATCTGGCAACAAACGACGAAAGTAACAACTGCGATAGCCTGTATGGCATGCCGCATCACCGTGCTGGACAACCTTTATCAAAAGGCTGGTCTCTTCACAGTTTACGAAAATATCCCGTACTTCCTGGACATTACCGGACTGTTCTCCCTTGCGCCAGATAGTATTCCGGGAGCGGCTGAAAAAATGGGTATACCCTGTCTCCCGCGTCAGCGAGAGTGCCTCTTCATTCATAAATGCTACCATGAGCACCTCTCCCGTAGCATCATCTTGTATCACTGCTGGCAGTAATCCCTGTCGATCGAATTTCAGCATGGTCGCACCAACACCCCTCTCGCTTGCAAATAACGCTTTACATCATTAATCCGATGCTGGCCAAAATGGAAGATTGATGCAGCTAATAACGCGTCTGCACCGCCTGTGGTCAAGCCCTCATAGAGATGTTCTAGCTTGCCAACGCCTCCCGAGGCTATCACAGGTACCTGGACATTTGTAGAGACCAGCGCTGTAAGTGTCAAATCGTACCCTTTTTGCGTCCCATCTCGATCCATACTCGTCAGCAGGATTTCTCCGGTACCGAGATCAACACCCCGTTGCGCCCACTCTAACACATCTATCCCGGTAGGGGTACGACCACCATGGATATATACTTCGTAATTGCTGGGTAGTAAAGGATTATGACGAGCATCGATGGCAAGCACAATACACTGAGCTCCAAATTGCTCGGATCCGGCACGTAACAGTTCGGGTGACACAACCGCAGCTGTGTTAAGCGAAGTTTTATCAGCCCCTGCTCCCAGGGTTGCGCGAATATCCTCGACAGTGCGAATTCCTCCACCAACGGTAACAGGGATGAACACCTCCTCCGCTGTTTTGCGTACAACATCAAGCATGGTCGCCCGGTTCTCATAGGTCGCAGTGATATCGAGAAAAACGAGTTCATCCGCACCTTCTCTGTTATAATACGCTGCAAGTTCCACAGGGTTTCCAGCATCACGCAGATTCTCAAAATGAATCCCTTTGACTACACGACCTGCTGTCACATCAAGACAAGGGATAATGCGCTTGGTCAACATTTCTCTAACCTCCTCCTCTCTCTATCTCCTGAATTGCCGACGCCAGGACTACATCTCCCGTATAGAGCGCCCTGCCAATAATCGCCCCCTCAACTCCCAATCCGGCGACGGCTTGCAGATCATCTATTGTGCTGATGCCTCCAGAAGCAATCAATGCAGATGTTGGATATGTTGCATCAGGAGAGGCCTTAAGAGTTTCGCTAATCACCCTCTGCATCTCTGACAATGCCTCCAGGTTCGCCCCTTTTAAGACCCCATCGCGCGCTATATCAGTATAAATAAAACGTCGGACGCCAAGCATGCGCAATTCTCTTGCCAGAGATGTTGCCTGAGTACTGGAGGTCTCGCGCCAGCCCTGCATAGCTACCCGGCCATCCCGCGCATCCAGGCCAACGGCAATACGTTCCCCCCAACGATGCAGTGTCTCCTCTATGAGTGCACGATCGGTCAATGCTATCGTACCCAGTACAATACGCTCTATACCCAGGTCAAGCACCTGCTCGATATGTGGAAGCGCTCGCATGCCCCCTCCAACTTCAATCCGCAAGGACGTGGCCATGCGTATACGCCCGATGAGTTCCACGTTGACAGGGTATCCACTGGCTGCTCCATCCAGGTCAACGACATGCAACCAGCTTGCGCCAGCCTCTTGCCATCGTTGTGCGACCCTCACCGGATCGGTATCGTAGGTAGTCACCTTGCCATAATCCCCTTGATAGAGGCGCACACAGGCTCCATCTTTGATATCAATCGCCGGTAAAATAATCATTGGATCACCCACTGCACAAAATTCCTGAGCAATTGCAGACCCGCTTCCCCGCTCTTTTCTGGGTGAAACTGCGTACCCCAGATATGTTCGGCTACAATAACACTGCAAAAGGAAGAACCATAACCGCTGACCGCCGCTACACATCCATGATCTTGCGGCTCGACGTAATAGGAGTGAGCGAAATAAAAATAGGCATCTCCAGGAAGACCGGCAAAGATAGGTAACCCACTGCGCGTCGGCAACACCTGGTTCCAGCCCATATGTGGAATCTTCGGTCCCTCAGGGATACGTCTCACTGCCCCGCGAAAGAGGCCCAAACCGTCGACCTCCCCCTCAGCGTGATAGTCTGCCAGCAGTTGCATGCCAAGACAAATGCCTAAAAAAGGCTTCCCCTGTTGTGTTGCCAGGCGAATAGCAACGTCCAATCTTCTCTCTTTCATACGTGCCATCGCAGTCCCACCAGAGCCAACTCCCGGCAGCACAATAGCCTGTGCAGCATCAACAACAGCGGGATCATCGGTTACCTGCACCTGGGCTCCCACGTATGCAAGGGCTTTCTCGATGCTGCGCATATTACCCGCCCCGTAATCGATAACGACTATCATCTACTCATCCTTCGTTCAGTGATCTATTGCCCATTTCAATTGCCTGAGCCAGCCCAAGCCAGCAAAGAGCAGGTGGTAGGCGTTTCACACCCAGCAGGTTCATCGTTAACAACGGGCAACACATCATTGCTAACCATACCACCTCAGACCAATCTGCCGAAAGGTCATTCTTTGTACCCAGCATTTCCTTGAGTGGTGCATAGAGGTCGTGTAATTTCGCCTCGAAAATCGCCTTGCGTATCATCGTCAGCTCATAATTATGTTCAACGTAAATGTCTGAACCGCGAATATCAACAGAAATCTGCAAATCCTGCGCTACCTTCTCTGGAAAATACATCCATGTCGCGAACACGTTATGAAAGAAAGGTTTGACTATGTCGAGGAGCGGGGAATGGCGCCCGGCAAAGGCCGGGTCAAAATAGAGAAAGTCTTTCCTGTCTTCCAGGAAGACATTGCCAAAATGTGCATCTCCATGTCCAATAACAGTCGCCATTTCTCGCGCTGGATCGAGCACGATTCTCGCTCGTTCAATCAGTCCGCCAAGGGTCGGTCGCTTCCATTCTCCGGTTACAACTGTTCCATACATATTATAGACCGTCCAACGATATTGAAGTAGTTCCTCGAAAGGTATCCCCTGCACATAGCCAGATGTGCCTTGACCAGGCAATGTGACAACTTTTCCTTGATAGAATGATTTAAACCGCTCACCTGCAAGGCGATGCCAGAAAAGCTGGTGGATAGGAGCGCGAGCGTGTTCCTCCGCCGGGCTTCTCATCATTGTCTGATCATAGATAGACAGCAAACGAGCACACTCCCGCTTTTCAGCTGCAATGACCGTTTCAAACCCATCATCTTCAGCGGAACCTGCCTCGATCGCATGCACAAGGTCGAATATAACAGGCCAGCGCACCACCGGGTAAATTACCATCTGCTGCCCTCCCTCGTGCAGCGCCTTGAGCGGTTTGACAATGCTGTAGCCGGCCTGGTGAAGCAGGTCGGCGTGATAGTATTCTGCCAGGATGCCCTGCTCTTCGACGTGCGTCTTGAAAAAGTATTCTTCGCCGTTCAGACGATAAAATCCATTGAATGAATTCAATGAAACCGCCTTTGGCGTCAAGGTCACACTCTCGGGATATAATTGCATATGCCGGGCGAACCAGCGCCGTAAAAGCCGCTCTGCTTTTTCTTTCTCAGAGAATTGAAGGCGTTGAATAGCAGCAAGACTATCGATCTCTTCCAATAATTTCGGCAGCCTGGTCATATCTTCAATAGTGAAATCCGGCCTGCTTTGCTCCAAAAGTTTGCGCGCCTCTGCAGTACGTGCGCCAGTTAGTACAGCCACAGTAATTGCCCCGGCCGCGCGGCCACCCAGTATGTCACTGGTCGAGTCTCCTACCACCACAAAGGATTCATTCTTTGCAAGAGATGTTCTTGGTGCACTGGAGTCATCAAGCAATGTTGTTTCAAGACGTTCCATGGATTCAAGCAAGCCATTGAAATTTTGATCGCTATGATCAGCTGCAACCAGAAATTGAAAAGGGTGCGGCTTACTCAGGAGCGTATGATCGCCGTGTGCACGCAGCACTGCCTCCGCACGCTCGATGTCGTCGTACGTCGCGCTATGCTCTTCGTCAAAATAGCGGTGTAACCCATACATCTCTAGAGGATAAAGGGCCTCTTGTTGGGTGCGACCGGTGGCAAACCCCAGCAGATAACCTTGACTCTGCAGCGTTTCAAGAGTAAGCTGCACAGCTTCCAAAGGGAGTAGAGGCTGCTCAAAGTGAATACATCCAGGCTTACCTTGCTGCTTTGAAAGATGGCCATAAGTCGACGCATAGAGACTATCCCCCAGGTACCACTCTTGAAAGATATCCCGGCAAAATGACCAGAAAGGGCTGTAGCGTGAAAAAACATCCTTTATGGGATAGCCCAGTCGTTCACTGGCGTAGAGGTCAAAGCGATTGATGAGAGCAAGCCCGACACATCCTTCAAAAATGGGCATATCAAAAAGCGAGGCACCATGTTGAGTATCAGTGCTGCCTCTCTCCCCGTATTGATCTGAGCGCCTCACAAAGAGTGGCGATTCTCGCGGAAGTATTAATTGTGTACTCTGCTTTCTAAAGGCCGTGAGCCATGCAGCATCCCAGGGTCGTAAGGGCAAGAGAGATTGGAGGTCTGGCACGAATGCCAACAGGTCAATCAAACTGAGGCAGGCGGCCACATAACAGCTGTCCCAGTTGGAGTTGATAGCGCGCGCCTTGATTGCGAGTATCTCCGCTTCTGGAAGAATTGCACGACTGGTTCTGCGGCTCTCCTCGGCGGTCACCACAGGATGATATTGCCCATCCGCGCCCAAAATGCTCGCATCCAGGTTCCAATAGCGCGGACTATAATAGAGCTCATGCAGCGTCAACCCTGCCGCATCCCAGTAGGCTTCTTCGTTGGTAATCACACCGTCCAGGTCAAACACCACCAGGTTCTTCAATGTAACCTCTTTAATCGTTCATGCAAGCTGCGAACGCGCACAGATTCTCTCTCAAAGCGATAAGTCAACGGGGTCACATCGATATGAAATGCCCCCATACTGCGTAGGATAGCGACGGCCTCCAACAATTCTGAGCTTGTATTGCCAACACGTACCACCCCCGAAATCGTACACCCATTGGGATCCGCTTTTTCGCTTACTGCCGAACCCCTTCCATCGGAACTTGCTACACGAAACTCGAAGCCAGGGATACGCGATTTCAATTGTTGGCAAATGCGCTGAATCCCATCAGAGCCTTCGACCTGCAAATGCGCAGTGAGCAGTGAGCGATTGCGCGCTTGCATGCGAGCGTCAATCAACTCCAACATCATTGAGGCTATGCGCAGGGCCTGTTTGTTATGGTTCAGGAGCTGTGCGTTAGCAATCAAGCAGGCTTGAGAACGCAAAACGATACCGTCATCTAACAATTTCAAGTGGTTTTCACGCAGTGTTGTACCGGTCTCGGTCAGATCAACGATCAAGTCAGCTGTATCGGTCAAGGGTGCCGCCTCGAGCGCCCCGTGAGGAGAAACAATCTTACAATGAGTGATGCCATGCCGGCGCAGGAACTGTCCCGTCAGAATGGGATACTTGGTGGCAATACGCAGCCCCCGCCCTTTTTGCGTGGCATAGTAGCCTGCTAGGTGCCAGAGGTCGGCACAGGTGCTCACATCAATCCACGTTTCGGGCACCGCTACCACTAGGCGACAGGCACCGTAGTCAAGGTTACGCTCTAAAACGATGATATCTTCTCCGTTATCTCCATCAACAATCTCGTCATCACTATAACCGAGATGCTCGGCCAGGATATCATAGCCAGTTATACCAAGTGTAGCATCGCCATTGAGCACGAGCATTGGTATATCTGCGGCGCGTTGAAACACCACTTCCAAGCCCGGCATGCTTGCGATGCGTGCCAGGTACTGGCGCGGGTTGCTCCGGTTGACCTTCATCCCGCATTCGGCGAGAAAGGAGAGCGTCGAGGCCTCCAAAGTACCTTTACCCGGCAATGCCAGGCGTACTTCTTGCTCCTTCGTCACTGCCATTGCTCCTTATGCGCTATATTCTCTGCCAGTGTATCTACAGCTAAAACTCTTTCCTCGCCTGTCTGCAGATCCTTCAGAGTTACCCTCTGCGTCCGCTGCTCACTTTCACCCACAATTATTGCCAGGGCAATCTGCTTCCTCGTCGCTATTTTCAAACCGGCTCCGACACCGTGCCCGCTCACATCCACCTCCGTCCACAAGCCCTGCAATCGCGTGGAGCGAGCCACTTGCAAGGCATAGGGTACATCACTCTGGCTGACAGGAATTACCAGCGCCCGCGTAGATTCGTTCGACGGCAGGTCACTTCTATCTATAAGCGAAAGGAGACGCTCGATACCAAAGGCAAAACCGCAGGCGTTGATATCCCGATTGCCACCAACGGCGCGCACGAGGTGATCGTAACGCCCCCCTCCACAGAGTTGAGCATCGAAACCATCTTCATCGCGAGCATGTATCTCAAAAACCAGCCCGGTATAGTAGCTGACACCACGCCCAAGTGACAGGTTGAGTACAATCTGCTGTTGTGGCACTCCACACTGCTCTACAACTGCCACAAGCTGCTCTAGTTCAGTCAGCGGCTCGGCATCCAGTTCGTAGCTCGCTAACAGGGCGCGTAGTTCATCAAAGACGAGAGGAGGAGACCCGGAGAGCGCGTGTAGGGCACGCATAAACTCCAGTGCGTGCAGAATCTGCCGCCGCTGTTCACTACGTCCCACTTTCCACAGGAAGCGTTCGACAACTTCATCACGAACAGTATCATCTCCGAAGGAGATACTGATGCCGTTGAGTAGAGAGGTCATAAAGCGGGTTTCCACCTCGGATATCCCCGCGGCAACTATCTCTCTATTACTCCCTTCCACCGTGTTCAGGGGATACAATGCTTCCAGCCGCGCCTGTGCAGCTCGTTCTCCTTCTTCGGAACGGCTGATTTGTTCCATCAAACTAAGCAACAAACGCGCTGCTTGTTCATCGAGGCGCAGGCGCTGAA
>VBHS01000395.1 GCA_005881295.1 Chloroflexota bacterium | reverse complement strand
TTATGCTCGAGAAACCGTTTCTCATCACGGCTTTTATTCCAGGCCAGGAAACTCCCAACCTTCAATTCATCGAGCAGCACAACCTGGGGTGGGTTTGCCTGGAAACAGGCGCTCAGAATGAACTGCTTATCAAGTTAGCAAGCAACCCGGGCATGATCGCAGCAAAGGAGGACAGCATTCGAGCTTACAAAAGCTGGAATATGCAGGCAAACCAGCATATTAGGCCGATTATTGACCAGCTACTTTCTTGAGAAGATATGCAATTGCTAGTAATCGGTTTGAGAAACCTCGTTCTTCGTGGTGCGCCAGTTGACGGTAGGTATGATCAGGCTCCTGTCAATCTGCTCGCGATGCTTGATGGCAAGCCCGATTAGCGATTCCAGTACGGACCCGTTCAAGAGATGCGGCTCAAGTCCCAGCTCAATGAGCCTGATATGAGTGGCATTGTAGTAGTGTTGCTCTGCTTCAACGCGAGGGTTTGGAAGATGTTTGATCTGAGCCTCTAAGCCGAAATGCTTGCTCTCCCTGACAACCGCTTCTGCCAGTTCAATAAGGGAAAATTGCTCGGTGATCTGGTTAAATACCCGGTACTCACCTTCTCCTGGTGGTGTTGAAATGGCTAGTTCGATGCACCTGATGGTATCTCTCAAGTTGATATAACCACGAATTTGATGCCCTTTACCGTAAACGGTGAGGGGATTCTCCACTGCAGCCTGGACGCAAAAACGGTTGAGGGCAGTGCCATAGATCTGATCGTAGTCAAAACGGGTTGCCAGGCGCGCGTCCTGTAGAGTTTCATCGGTCTCAACGCCATAGACGACGCCCTGATTCAAGTCGGTGGCGCGTAACCCCCAGATTTTGCAACAGAACATAATGTTGTGACTGTCATGGACTTTGGAGTTCCCACACCAGATAGGTTTGCCATTGCGCCTGACAAGAATGATGCCATCCCCTGGAACTTCACAGCAATATACCATGCCAGCGTAATCTTCTATCCAGTCATTAGGATCATCTGGTTGCTGGTTGACCTGAAACAGCGTTGTTTTCGTGAGATTTACCCGGTACTCCCTTGCTCGTGTCCATCCTGCACCCTCTACTCGATCTTGATGACTGATGTTAGCAGAAAACCCCAGTTTGATGGCTAACTCTTGTACATCATCAGCAAGCTGTTTGGAGGATGTGTAATAACGACCATATTGCTTGTCGCGGTCCGACCACATACCATCGCCTGACATCATTGCATTGAAAAGAATCCACAGTTGCCGTTTCGATAAGTGTAATAACTCGCGTGGTATGCGTTTTACCAAACTTTTGCCAAGTTGAGCGAGGTAAACCGCCAGTTGTGTGCAGAACAGGTAGTGTGCTTCATGGTCTCGGCCTTTAATCAGGTATACACTATGTGTGCATCCCAGAGCATTCGACATGTTCTCGAAAACGGCATGTACCTCTTCAGACCCGGAACCTATTTTCTGAAGAATGATGATGCGATTTGGCGCTCTTTTACGCCACTTACCGTCTACTGTTGACCCTTGCCGTAAACGGTGAGGGGATAAGCTACAGCGGCCTGGACGCAGAAGCGGTTCAGAGCTGTGCCATAGATCTGGTCGTAGTCGAAACGGGTGGCCAGACGTGCATCCTGCATGGTCTCGTCAGTCTCAACGCCATACACAACACCCTGGTTCAAGTCGGTGGCGCGGAGGCCCCAGATTTTGCAACAGAACATGATGTTGTGGCTGTCATGCGTTTTGCTCAAATGGTAGAATGACGAGGGTTGTTTGGGGAAAGGCAGAACGTCCGAACGACCTTTGTGGTGGATCTCGATAAAGCCTTCTTCGATGTCGATATTTGGGGTGCCATATTCCCCCATCGTACCCAATTTCACAAGATGGCAGTCAGGAGCAAATTCTTTCATGGCGTACAGGACATTGAGCGTCCCAATAACGTTGTTTGTTTGTGTGAAAACGGCATGCTTGCGATCAATCATGGAATAGGGGGCGGAACGCTGTTCGGCAAAGTGAACGACGGCCTCCGGTTGAAATGTTCGAAAAACTGTGGCAAGCGCTTCATAGTCCATCGTATCGCCAATACATAGCTGAATCTGCCGTCCAGAGACTTCTTTCCAGGCGGCGATACGTTCATGTGCCGTGTAGATGGGAAGCAAGCTATGGAAGCCGCGTTCAAGGTCGAAGTGCCTGCGCATGAAATTGTCGAAGATGGTGACATTATGCCCTTTGCCGGAAAGGTAGAGTGACTGGGGCCAGCCGAGGTAGCCGTCGCCTCCCAGTATGAGAATACGCATAGTTCCTCCAGAAGCAAGAAATTGTCGTTCAAGCTGCCGCAGCTTGTGAATTTGAGTGCATGCCCCCCCATGTTAGAGGTTGATTCTATAGTATCATACCGATACTGAACAGTCATAGGGCATAAATACCCTTAGAAAGGGACTTCACGACCTTGAGATTTAGAAAACGCTGTCATCATAGCTGTTCACTATGAAATAAGTGTATGTAAAGTGTAAAATAAGTGCAAGGGCAATTCCTCACTGTGAAAAGTAGGGTAAACTGCCCCTGGACGAGGCTAGCTCCATTCCCGACAGGAGCTTTAGCTGCATATAACCTCTCGGCTGGTTTATCTACAAAGACCTCTCCACAAGTTGTCGTTGGCCTGCCAGTTGCCGGCATGGCAGTCGGAGACTACTGTGCCGGAGGAGGGAACACCGATGCGATCCGCCTGTCTGCCGTCATCTGTCAGGTAACGAACATACAGCTGACGGATGGGATACAGACAGTACGGGGAGTCTTCGCCCTTGTGATCGTGCTGCTGATAGGAGCAGGTTTCGCTGGCTTTCTCCTGCTCATCACATACTCCTGGAGGCAGATCGTTGCCTATGCCCGGACTGGTCACATGCCTGGCAGCGAGGCAGAAGACCCAGGCACATGAATATGCCTGCCTCTAGCTTTCTTCATTGCGGAATGGCTCGCAGTATTCCCCTTCTTTGAGATACCATTTGAGCATTATGGAATAGACCATTGTCGCCGTTTTGGCTGCTCTTTTGCAAAACGGGGGCAATGGTCTAGAGCAAATTCATACCAATCAAGCCAGTCGCTCTCAGTGAACGCATCGTCAACGTTGCCGTATGACTGCCGCATGAACCACTGGCACAGAGCATAAGAAATCGGCTCATCTGCCTCAACCGCTTTTGCAAAGTCGGCGTAGTCCAGGTAGTCCGACTCTTCCCATCCGGCAACTTCAAATCTTCTGGCTCCCACTGCCGGTCCGCTACCGGGCATAGTTGGAGTTGCCCCTGCAGGTGTCGGATACATTGTATAAGCTGGCGGCCCTGATGAGGCCCTGCCAAACAACACTGAGTTTGTAGGAACATATGAGTAAACTATCTCTATGTTATCCTGCTTCCCTGTATTGGGTGGTGGCGCAGCAAAACTAAGAGTTTTTGTATATTCGTCTATGAGAGCTTCATATCCAAGAAAAAAGAATTGCTTGCCTACGTGGCCCGTCTTTTTATACATGCCATCAATTCTAACAGCGTACACTGACACTGGCCGGTGCGTCAGGTAGAACATATCAGTGTTACCATCAGCAGTAAATTTGTCTATCTGCGTGCGATGCTGTGATGGTAGAAAAGTTGCCATTGTCGTTGTTTTCCTCCGGGATTGCTGAATATTACCTCTTTCTTTAGACTATGTGGCCTTCAACGCCTTTGTCTGATTCTAATACGTCTCTAAGGACGTTGTCGTATACCTGTATGTTCTGGTGTCGCTATCACCTGGCGCGCAAGCGTTTTGTGTACAAAGGGCTCATTCCTGACCACTACCCTAAAAACTCTTCAACCGCATCCTGCTGAAAACTTTCTATTCTCCCGGCCCTCAACCCATCCAACTCGGGAACCGCTCGTCCAATCAACTGCTCGGACACCGCTCGCCCAACGGCTGGCGCGAGAGCAAAACCATGCCCAGAGAAACCAAAGGCGACCGTCAATCCGTCCAAACCCATGATGGGTCCAATGAAGGGCAGGCCATCAATGCTCTGCGCTTCCAGGCCGCACCACGCCCGTGCAATGCGCTGCTGTCCTACCAGTGGCAGCAGCTCACAGGCCGCTTCCCAGTTACCCTTTACGCTCTCCTCGCGCAGCATATAAGAACGTCGATCAGCGGTGGGGTCACCAGGCCAGCCGCCACCGATCAGGAACGAGCCATCGTTCACCTGTTTGAGAGAAAGCGCGCGACTGACCGCGCTTAGCACCGGTTGCAGCATCTGTCGTGGCGCTGGCGTCGAGAGGACCATTTGCAGCGCGACCATTTTAATTGGCAGGCGCAGCCCAACGGTCCCGGCCAGTTCATCGCTCCATGCCCCTGCCGCGAGCACAACCTGCTCGGCCTGGATCTCGCCACGCCCGGTGCGTGCCCCTATGACCCGCTCACCCTCTATCAGTAATGCCAGTACAGCAGTCCCCTTCCAGTAGGTTGCGCCAAGGTGCTGAGCTGCCGTGGCGAAGGCGCGTGTGGTGAGCGCCGGGTCGGCCTGTCCGTCGCCGGGGCTGTAACTGCCCGCCACGACGCCCGCGTGGAGACCCGGTACAAGCGCAGTCACCTCCAGGCGGTCCACCAGCCTCACATCAGTAAAACCGAGATCCTGCTGCTCCCGTACGAACGTAACAAGCTGCTCGGCCTCCGCATCCGTTTCGGCCAGCAGCAGGTTTCCTCCTCTGCGATACTGTACACCGGCTTCAAGCTCCTCTTCCAGCGTTCTCCAGCGTTCGATGGCTTCAACAGCCAGTTTCGCCTCGGCCGGGTGTCGTCCCTGTCGTCGCACCCCACCCGCACTGGCCCATGACGCCGCAGGCGCGCTGGCCACCTCCTCTGACCGCTCCACCACGAGTACCTGCCGCCCCTGCCGCGCCACGTGGTACGCAATCGCGCTACCCATAACGCCACCGCCAATGATCAACACTTCACTTTTTGTTACGCTCATATCAAAGACCTCACCTCATCCTCGCTTAAATATCGCCATTTGCCCTCTCCCAGGTCTCCTAACCTCAGTGGCCCCACTCCGACCCGCTGCAACTGCAGCACCCGGTGCCCGACCGCGGCCAGCATGCGCCGTACCTGGCGTTTCCGCCCCTCGTGGATCCTCAGTTCTAGCCAGCAATTCGTCCCCACACGCCGTAAGCGATGGACTTGCGCGGGTGCCGTTCGATGTATCGCTCCATTGTCCTCCCTGATCTCCACGCCCTTGCGCAGCGCTTCCAGCGTCGTTTCCTCCGGGCAGCCCTGCACAAGGACGTGATACTGCTTCTCCATCGCGTAGCGCGGGTGCGAGAGGCGGAGAGCAAACTCCCCATCGTTGGTCAGCAGCAGCAGGCCGCTGGTGTCGATATCCAGCCGCCCCACGGGATAGACGCGGAAGCGGCGCACTTCCGCGGGCAGGAGATCAAGCACAGTAGGGCGGCCCTGCGGATCCCTGGCCGTACTGACATAACCCACGGGTTTATGCAGCACCAGGTAGACATATTTGCTGGCCGCCACCACTTTTTTA
>VBHS01000394.1 GCA_005881295.1 Chloroflexota bacterium | reverse complement strand
AGAGCTCCTCCTCGCCAAGCAGCCCAAGATGTTCGGCCCACAGCATCATGCGCAGCCCGCGGGCTAGTTCCGCGTCAAGAGTGACGACATTCATTTCGGTATCGTCGCGCATGCCTTTATTGTTCAAGTTTGCAGAGCCGACAGTAGTCCAGAGATCATCGATAATAGCGACCTTGGCATGGACATAGATCGGGCGGTAATGTTCGCCATCCTCTTTGCGAGTTGAAGTTCCCAGACAGAACACCTGTAATCTTCCCTGCTCCACCGCTTCAAGAGCTTCTGCGCGCAAGCGAGTGAGGCCAGCATCAGTGTACGCGCGACCAACATTGGGGTGGTCAGGTAGCACAAGAGCAAGCGTGGCACCACGTCTCAATGCCTCACCTAATTGTCGGATGATGCCTTCCATCTCAGGGCTATCAGCTCCCAGCAAGGGTACATCGATGCCTCGATAGGAATGGAGCCAGAAGTATTGATTCTCCAGGTAGATAAAGTGTTGCGCGTTGCCCAGCGCGTTTCTATAGATCTGTGCAATGCCCTGGATACCAGCATGAGGGTCGAAGCGATAGGTATGCTCAGGAATAGTACGAGCCACCTGCATCATGGTCTTACTCTCCAATGGAAGAGCCGAGGGATGCTCGTAGATAAGCAAATCTTTCTCCCGTGAATGGCGCAGGATCACATCATTCCACCGCTCGCGAAAATTGAATTCGACATCCCCGGCTGCTGGCCCTTCAATCAAGGCATGGGCATCGTGCCAGGGATGCGGAGTGGTTCCCGCTTTATTGCGACGGAAAGGGGAAGAGAAAGGATGGGATGGACTATCCCAGCGATCGAAGTCACCACTCAGTTCGATCAGTGGATCTACACCGCCTACAAAGGCGTGGGTGCCATCCACAATCGAGATCTTTTGATGTAAGGACTCAGTGGGGTGATGGATTATACCACGCGTACTATCATCCAGCAGACATGTAACGCCTACCTGTGTCAATTGCTCCCGGGCATCCTGGGGCCTGTAAGAGGCCAGCCTCGGTAAAACCAGGCAATCCCAGAGCAGAATCTTTACCTCAACACCTTTACTCACGGCATACTCAAGGACGGCCTGCACAGAGAGATCATGGGTACACCAGAAGTCGATATCAGCCTGCTCAAGACCGTGGATACGTAGTTCGGCCAGCAGCGCCTCCTGCTCGGGACTCCCATCGGGACCTGCTCGATGGTCAGTTCCGCGTACCAGCTCCATACCGGGGGTCATACCCCAGCTCGCGATGTAAATGTACTTGCGTGCCTTGAGCAGATGGTAGCAGATGGTGAGCATGGCACTGCGCCCATCGACGAGGTAGGTAACCCGAGAATTGTTGTGTACAGGGATATCGTCTTCAGCCCACCAGTTGTGCGTCATTTGTTCGTGATAAGCTGTCATGTTCTTCCTCTTTGTGAATGTTCCTTTTCCTAGAAGGCTTTCTTGCATTGCATGTATCTCTTCCATTCTACCATTTCATGGCAATGGTGAGGTCGACCTCAAGTTCTTCATCTCTCTCTTCTAGCAATGGTTCGTGTATTATATATTAGAGATCATCGGATTAGAAAGGAGCACGCACGTGATTACAGGAATCGGGCACGTCGCGTTTCGTGTGACGAGCTTACAACGAGCGCTGGACTTCTACTGCAACAAGCTCGGCTTCTCCGAGGCGTTCCGCCTTGAGAAGGAGGGACAACCTTCACCCTGGATTGTGTATATCCAGGTCGCCCCTGGCTCTTTTATCGAATTATTTCCTGATCCGCAAGATGCACCAGGGGCGCTTCCTGCACGGGACCCGCGGGCGAGCTACAAACATGT
>VBHS01000393.1 GCA_005881295.1 Chloroflexota bacterium | reverse complement strand
CTCCTCTTCAATTCCAGTCAAACCTCCAGTGCTCTCGCGAACAATGAGGCGGAATGGCACCTCAACCCGGTCGGGTTGGCTAGTACGCGTACCATCAATGCGCCCAAGGAGGAATGATACAGCCAGTTCGCCGATCATCTCCTTGTCTGGCGCAATGGTGGTCAACGAGGGAATCGCAAAGCGAGCCTCTTCAATATCGTCGAAACCGATCACGGCCACGTCATCAGGAATTCGGCGTCCGGCCTCGTGAAGTGCGCGCATCGCACCGAGCGCTAAGAGATCGTTGAAACAGAAGACAGCATCGGGAGGGTGATCCAGAGCTAACAACTGCTGCATCGCTCTTGCCCCATTAAGTCGACTGTAGGATTCAACCTGAATGATGAACTGTGCATCCAGGGGCAGACCAGCCTCAGCTAATGCTTGAGTATAGCCGTGTAGACGACGGAGGCTACCTGCCCCACTCGCTATCGATAGAGCCTCCAGGGTGCCAATGGCGGCGATGCGACGCCGTCCCAAATGCAGGAGATGGTTCGTAGCAAGACGTGCGGCGGCCACATTGCTGTTGGCCAGGTGATCGTAAGGAACATCGATATCCAGGAGGTGGTCACCCAGGAGTACAAGAGGGGTCTTCGCCTGTTGAGATTGAAGGTCTTCGGGTTCCAGAGCAAATGGAATTAAGATGACCCCGTCGATAAGGTGCGGACGCAGTCCATCTAAGACAAGCGACTCATTGACACGTTCACCGCCAGTGCAGTCGATCAATACAGTGTATGACCGAGCGGATGCAGCGGCAATTATTGCATTGCCAAGGTCAGAAAAGTAAGGATTGCTCAGATCAGGGATGGCAAAAGCAAGCACACCCACATGCCCACTGCGCAGGTAGCGCGCTGGCAGATTTGGTTGATAATTCAATTCCTCCAAAGCCGTGTGTACTCGTTTACGCACTTCTTCCGTCACATGAACATAGTCATGAACGACATTGGAGACCGTCTTGATTGAGACACCAGCCCTCTGAGCTACATCTTTCAGTGTTGCAGTCACGTGTGTTTCTGTCCTTCTTCGGGGGTCGCAAGTAATTCAAACCTGGAGCGATCCTGGCACTTTTTGCCGGAAAATCACTTAAACTTTTGATAAAGAGAATACTACTTTGAAAAGTTATTTGTCAATGCGCTCTTTTCTCAAGGAGATTACGTACTCACAGACTGGCCTCCTCACATCGTGATTCCAAAAAGTGTAGAGATAAAGTCGAATGATTTTCTTAGAATTTGCTTAGAAATCCACTATAAACACAACTATTACATTGACAGATGCGAAATATCTATGTTACAATATTACAACGTTGTAAATAGTACTGTAATATTATGCTTATGAGCTAATCCATCTTTCCTTACAGACTCTACTATATATACTCTTGAGATTGCTCTTAATAGTGTATTCATCAGTTTCAAGGCACGTTAGTACGTAGTGCGATCCATGGTTTGTGACGACGTCACCCCAAACCAAAGGATGACGAGGCGCATTCCAATCGGCCATAGCATGAGCCACGGCTTGAGGAACCCCTTCCCAGGTCTCAAATCGTCGTCTATTGAGGAGAGTGCGGATTTATCCAGCATGTAGAGGGACTTACTATTGGCTAAGATCAAGATTGACCCTGAGCGCAGGATAGGTAGCGTTGATCGCCGGATCTTCGGCGGGTTCATCGAGCACCTCGGGCGCTGCATCTATGGCGGTGTGTTCGAGGAGGGCTCAAGCCTGAGCGATTCGCATGGGTTCCGAAGTGATGTCTTGGATGCAGCGCGGACGTTGCGGATACCGGTATTACGCTGGCCGGGTGGTAATTTTGTGAGTGGCTATCACTGGACGGATGGTGTGGGGCCTGTGGAACAACGTCCCCGTCGCATGGACCTGGCCTGGCACACGGAGGAGTCCAACCGATTCGGAACCGACGAATTCATCGAGTACTGCCGGTCCCTCGGCACAGAGCCGTACATCTGCGTCAATATGGGAACCGGCACAATGGATGAGGCCCAGGCTTGGGTTGAGTACTGCAACGGCACAGGGGATACCTATTGGGCAAACCTGCGCCGCCGCTATGGCCACGAGGAGCCCTACAAGGTGAAATACTGGGGACTCGGCAACGAGATGTACGGGAGGTGGCAGATCGGGGCCCTGAGCGCAGAGGATTACGCCAAAAAGGCGATTGAGTTCGCCAAGGTAATGAAATGGACGGATCCGAGTATACAGCTGGTAGGCTGTGGCGAGAACGGCTGGAGCGAGTGGGACCGGATAGTTCTCGAGGAACTGTCCCCGTTTGTCGACTACCACAGTCTCCACATCTACACGGGAAGCAACGACTACTACAGAAACGTCTTCATGCCGCATCAAGCCGAGCGTGCCCTGAACATCTGCCAGGCGATGATCGACAGCGTGCGGTACCGGAAGGGTATTGATCACCCAATATACGTGGCCTACGATGAGTGGAATGTCTGGTTCCGGGAGCGGGGTACTGAGTCAGGCCTGGAGGAGCGTTATACGCTGGCGGACGCGCTGGCGATCGCCGCATTTCTCAACATCTTCATCCGCCACTGCCAGACGGTGCGGATAGCCAACCTGGCCCAGCTGGTGAACGTCATCGCCCCCATCTTCACGAACCGTGAAGGTTTGTTCCTGCAGAGCATTTACCACCCTTTGAGGCTGTATGCCGAACATGTACAGGAGGCCGCGCTGGATATCTCCGTCAGCTCGGACACCTATGATTTGCGAGAGGATAAGGTCGCTTCATGGCCCCATAGCGTGACGGAACTGGAGCTGTCCAGGCCCTATCGAGTGGCAGACCTGGGTCCGTTCAAGCTGCTTGACGTGACCGCGACCTGCGATGCACATGGACACGAACTCATGGTAGCAGTGGTGAACCGCGATCGCGAACGCGATCTCGCGACCACGATTGAACTGGTAGATGCGGTCGCCACGAGCGGTATCGTAGCCTACGAGGTGAATGGTGGCGATCCGAGCGTGGTCAACTCATTCGAGCACCCTCAGTCAGTAGATGTGCGGGAGTCGCGCATGGATGTAGATAGAGAGCGTTTAGACTGTTTCGAGTACACGTTCCCGGCTCACTCGGTCACAATATTGCGGATGCAAGTTGGATGATTGGGGACAGCGCACCAGGTGGGTTTCAGAACGCAGGAGGCAAGAAATGGATTGCGAGGACATTCTGTGTAGAACATCACTTGAGCAACGTATCAGTAGGCGTAAGTTTTTGTGCAATACTGCACTCATAGCTGCTGGCGGTCTGGCTGCTGCGTCGTGTGCGGCGTATCCCACATCGGGAGCCACCAGTACCGTACCCATGACGTACTGGAACCTCTTCGGTGGAGGCGATGGTGCACGAATGATACAGATGCAAAATGACTTCGTACGCAGCCACCCCAACATTGATCTTAAGGCCGTCACGTTGGCCTGGGGAGAACCGTACTACACCAAGTTGGCGATGTCCTCTGCCGGTGGGCGACCTCCCGATATCGGGATCTCGCATATCACCCGCATGCCCGCATTTGCTCAACTGGGCTTCCTCGAGCCTTTTGACCTGGACCAGCTGGCTAAGGTTGGCATCACTCCGGACAAGTTTCTGCCTGAAGTCTGGCAGCGGGCGCAGTATCAAGGCAAGGTCTATGCCATTCCACTGGATACCCACCCGTTTGTTACGTACTACAACATCGATATCTGCAAAAAAGCAGGGCTGCTTGGGCCGGATGGAAATCTGAAGCCGATCCAGGGCACGACGGGGCTCATCGACGCGCTCAAGCAGGTGAAGCAGGCCACGGGAAACTGGGGCCTAACGTTTATTGGCGCGTGGCGTCTCTTCAATGCCCTTTACGGTCAGCTTGATGGGAAGATCCTGTCTCCAGATGCGAAAG
>VBHS01000392.1 GCA_005881295.1 Chloroflexota bacterium | reverse complement strand
CAGGCCTCGCGTGAAACCGGTATGTTATTGATGGAGGCGTTCATGTATCGTTTCCATCCACAGACGATATGGGCTTTAGAGCAGGTGGACGCCGGCCGCATTGGGACAGTCAAGCTTATTCGCTCCTCGTTCTCATTCAATATCGGATCGCGCCTTCATGATATCAGGCTGCAGGCGGCATTGGCTGGCGGCTCATTGATGGACGTGGGGTGTTATCCTGTCAATTTGTGTCGTGCAGTTTATGAGTATGCTCCTCTGGCTGTTGGAGCCCGTGTTTATACGCCTGCTGATGGTGAAGTAGAGCGTTACGCCGGCGCTGTACTTGATTTTGATAATGGACGCTTTGGACTTATCGACTCCAGCTTTGAATTACCGACACGCCAGATTGCTGAGATTATTGGGGAAACTGGAACGATTTCCATTCCGCTCCCTTTTACGCCGGGACATATTGAGACTATGGTCATATTGACATTAGAAGGTCAGACGATCCACCAGCGATTTGCTCCAGTTGATCAGTTCCGGCTTGAAGTAGAGCATTTTGCCGCATGTATCCGGTTCGGCCATCAACTCCACTTGAGCCTGGAGGAGTCGATCGAAAACCTGGCGACGATTGAGGCAATCTACCAATCCGCAGGCTATCCGTGGCCTATTGAATAGACGTTATGCCTGAGATTTCCTCCCATGGAGCGCACTAGAGTAATCACTCTGGGAAGCCCGCTTGTATAAGCAATGTTGTGACTGTAACCTGAACGAGGGTTAGAACGTGCATAGAGTATACTTAGCAATAGGGAGGGAAGCATTTCATGAATATGCTACCGATTGGGCACGCCGAGTTATACATTTACCCTGAGAACACTTTGCCACATGACTCTATTCCTATGCCTCAAAGGATAGATGTAACGGACTTGCAGGCACTGGTAGAAGTGCTGAATGCAATACCGGCTGAAACAAGTTTCAGCGTTCTTTTAGTGATCAATGAATGTGTGGTGGGGAATGGAAAATACTTTATGAACAGTGAGAATGCGGTGATTCTGCATGAATACGGCGCCTGCGTGGGCTTTTTGATCAAGCCGCTGGCCTTGCTGAGGGATGCACGACAGCGAGCGGCGGAAATTTAACGACTGGGCACGATTAACGGCACCATTATTTACTTTACATAATAAATGGGGCGAACGAGAGAGACGGCAGGGCTATCCGGCCTTCTCTAATTTTCTTGCCAGAATTACTCCCGTATTCAAACCTACGGTGTGGAGCCCGCCAAAAAATCGAGCGTGTTCAATTTTTATGCAGTGGTCTTGTACGACCGTTAAACCAGCTTCTTCCGCATGTTGGGCAGCTTCGTCGTTGCGGATACCCAGTTGTAGCCAGAGAACTTTAGCGCCAATAGCAATGGCCTCGTCGGCCACCGGGGGAATATCTTCAGCGCGACGAAAAACATCGACGATCTCAATTTCTTTACCAGCCGCTTTGGCCTCTGTCAATGACGCGTAAACGCGTTTGCCGAGCAGCATTTGCCCGGCGTAGCGCGGGTTGATGGGAATAATATCATAACCCTCAGCCTGTAAGTAGATGGCGACAAAGTGACTTGGGCGATAAGGATCAGTAGAGATGCCAACGATGGCAACGTGTCGATATTGCTGCAGGAGTTGCAGACGGTCGTACATATCGGGAGCTTGTGGTGATCGAGTCATTCTTAAGTATCCTTCAATTTGGCTGGTATATCGTGCAAAGTGACATTCATCGATAATCTATTATTGAGCATGCATGCTGGCCTGTAGAGCCCGGTCTAAATCCCACAGGATATCTTCGACGTTCTCAATGCCAATCGAGAGGCGGATAAGATCGGGAGTGACGCCTCCGGCCAACTGATCCTCTTCCGAGAGCTGTTGATGGGTAGTGCTGGCGGGATGAATGATCAGGCTGCGAGCATCGCCAACGTTGGCGAGATGTGAGAAGAGGCGCACGCTGTTAATGACTTTCTTGCCTGCTTCGTAACCACCCCTGACACCAAAGGTGAAGATGGAGCCGGCGCCGCGGGGGAGATAGCGTTGAGCAAGCGCGTACGAAGGGTCGTCGGGTAGACCAGGGTAATGCACCCAGCTGACGGCAGGGTGTTCCTGTAAGAACTGTGCAACTCGTAATGCATTCTGGCAATGGCGTTCCATGCGCAGTGAAAGCGTCTCCAATCCTTGTAACAAGAGAAATGAATTGAATGGGCTAATACAGCCGCCTGTGTCACGCACCGTCTCAACCCTGGTTTTCATAGCGAAGGCAAAATCGCCAAAAGTTTCGAAGAAGCGTACGCCGTGATAACCGGGTGAAGGTTCAATGATGTGTGGAAAGTGCCCATTATCCCAGGGAAACTTGCCCGACTCTACCAGGACGCCCGCAATGGAAGTGCCGTGACCGCCAATGAATTTGGTCGCTGAATGCACGATGATGTCCGCACCATGTTCAAAAGGACGGCACAAGTAGGGTGTGGCAAAGGTGTTATCTATGACAAGCGGGACGCCAGCCTCGTGGGCAATATCAGCGACGGCACGGATATCGAGCACGTCACCACGTGGGTTGCCAATGGTTTCACCGTAAAAGGCACGAGTACGGGGCGTGAGAGCGCGGCGGTAGTTCTCGGGGTCGGTGCTGTCGATGAAAATCGTGTTAATGCCCCAGGTGCGGAGGGTAAGGTCGAATTGTGTATGCGTGCCCCCGTAGAGGCTGCTGGAGGAGATCAAATCATCTCCAGGACGAAGGAGGGTCATCATAGTTGCCATCTGTGCAGCCATGCCAGAGGCGGTGGCAACCGCTCCTGTGCCGCCCTCCAGCGCGGCAATACGCTCCTCAAAAGCGGCAGTAGTCGGGTTCATGATACGGGTGTAGATATTGCCGAAGCGCTGCAAAGCGAAGAGGTGGGCTGCGTGGTCTGTATCGTCAAAGACAAAAGAAGTCGTTTGATAGATGGGAACTGCCCGAGCGCCGGTAGTTGGTTCAGGTCGTTGTCCTGCATGGACTGAAAGGGTGTCAAAGCCAAAGATGTGGTCACTGTCATTTTCTGGCATAACGTGTTTGTTCCTCTGCTAAATATATATCCTCTTTTCATACTATCACATGCATAACACAAAAACTATTCAGGTTTCGCTCTTCTTGAATCTTTACTCTCGTCGAGAGGCAGGCCGTTTCACACTGGGGGTACATTGCAAGCCGGAGGGACCAGTTAGGAGCTGGCTGTATGCAGAAAAGCTACGCATTGCGTGTTACATGTAGTTATTAATCAGTTTAGCTGTTTATGAGGAAACTATATGTACACTAACGCTAATCCCCAGGGACAGGGTCTGCAGGTCCCAACAGATCGTACAACGGCCGGTGGCGAGGACAGAGGGGATGCGCGAAAATGGTATCGTATTGAGGCCGTTTTTTGGATTATCGGTATGATTGTATTCATTGTGTCTTGTATTATCATCCATTTTCATCCGCAGCCCTATCCTATTGATATTGCGGCCACGCAGACCGTTCAGGGTTTACACCTCTTTCCGTGGCTCGATGGCCCGCGTCCAGATCCAAGAGTTTACCATTTCCATCTCTACACACCTCTTGTGCCGTTCCCAACATATCCTTCCGGCCATACCGAGCATGATGTGGCCTATTACGGCTTTTTGCTCTATCTGAGCTTTACCAAGCCTGTGCGAGAGTGGCGTTATCACTGGCTGTTGCTACCATTCCAGCTCTATGCTGTCTATGACATAGTCGCTATTGGCTACTCTCGTGTATTGGAAGGGGATCACTGGCTGACAGACGTATTAGGAGGTTACCTCGAAGGGACACTTTACCTGTTTGTGTTCATCTTCCTGTATCGTTTGACCCTGACATGGTTTGAGAGATATAGAGCGAAGAAAATAACGGGGAAGGCTGCTCAAGCATCATAAGATTAACATGGTTTTACCAGACTATGTCGACTTGAAATGATCGCCTACAAGGGTTACAGAAGCCGATTTTTTGCTGCTCTGGCACGAAGTATTGGATTATGATAAGTAATCTGGTTTTATCGTGAAAATGCCGTGATTTTGAATATAACATGGTCGTGCTATACGTGTTAAATGCAGCGAGATCTCATGGGAGAGATCTCATTAAGGAGGAAAAAGGTATGACAATATCATTGACAACATTGATCATCTGGCTGTTCATTGCTGCAATTGTTGGTTTTATTGGTGAATTGATTGCTCATCGCAGGGCGCCTGGCGGAATCATTGGCGCCATTGTACTGGGTCTCCTGGCCATCATATTGATCGTTGGCATCCTGCACTATGCTTAACATGGTATGAAAAGAAGCTGGCCTGTCATCGTGCTTAGTACCCGATGACAGGCCAGCTTCTTCTTTCCGAACTCTCCGGGTTTAGTAGTTGTCAGCGCGGCGTAAAATGTTTGGAGAGCAAAAAAGCGCTGAAATCTGCTACGCTCTCCACATCTCCCTCGTCGAGCATGTTGACCATTTTTTTAATGACCAGACGGCGTGGCTGGCCAGGCGTCACGGGAAGCGTAAAGCCAATGGCATTGGTTGTATGTGGCTCACGCTCGTAGCGAATCTCCTCCGCCATCAATTCTAAGAGGTCAGCTATGTCTAAATCTAAGGCATTGGCCATGCTCTCGAGTACTTTGGCGGAAGGATATTTCTGTCCGCGCTCGATTTCGCCGACATAGATTTCCGAAAGACCTGCCTTGTCACCGAGCTCTTTGATTGTGAGGTGACGTTCCTGCCGTTCTCTGCGAATGACTCTTCCAATAATTTCCTGCAGATCGGTCATAATTAGTATTCCTTCCTATGCTCATGGCATAGATTTCTTTGTATACATGCTAATAGCATAGTTTCTCTCTTTCAGTATAAACTATGAGCATGTTATATTCAAGTAGGAAGATGATTTGTAAAGCAAAGGAGAAAATTTGCATGTCTCTATCACTATCATATAACAACGTTATGTTTGGACAACAGGATGTTCGTCCTATATTGCCATTGCCAATGGTGTATGAAAATGTACCGGATATTCCTACTAACTGGGAATACAAGGTGCTGACTGTCGATACACGGGAAATGGATTTGCCTGACGTTGTAGCGCTGAATGAGTTAGGCGATCAAGGCTGGTTGCTCACGAGCGTGCTGGATCAACGAACATCTCATGGGAGTACATTCGTCCATTATTACTTTGTTCGCCAGAAAAAGGCGTAAGGAGAGAAGCCATGTCGTCCAGTTTGTTAGTTCCTACCGTCATCGAGACTACAGGTCGTGGCGAACGCGCCTATGACATTTTTTCCCGGCTGTTAAAGGAGCGGATCATTCTGGTCAACGGCCAGATCGAGGAGACGCTGGCAAACCTTGTCGTTGCGCAGTTGTTGTTCCTGTCCGCGGAGGATGGAAAGCGAGAGATCAACGTCTATATCAATTCGCCAGGTGGCTCAGTAACTGCAGGTTTAGCCATTTACGATACGATGCGTATTCTACCCTGCCCGGTCTCAACAACGTGTGTTGGCATGGCCGCAAGCTTTGGTACTATCCTGCTGATGGCAGGAGATCGAGGTTTGAGACGATCTCTCCCCCATGCCCGAATCCATATGCATCAACCGCTGATTCAAGGTGGCATTGGGGGACAGGCCACCGATATCGATATCCAGGCTCGCGAGATCCTGCATACACGCGATGTGCTCAATGAGATCATTCAGCATCACACGGACCAGCCTCTTGAACGCATCAGGCGAGATACCGAGCGGGATTTCTTTATGAGCGCCAAAGAAGCATTAGAGTACGGCATCATCGATGAGGTGCTGCCCCTTGCTGAAAAGTAGGTAAACGAGTAGCGCCAGGAGGAGAATCTCTTTCCTCCTGGCGCTGGCACCTCGAGGGATCAATCATCAGAGATGTTCGATTCTGACTGAGTCTATTTCAAACCATTGTGGCCCGCTGGCTGCAAAGCCAAAACGGATCGTGCCTCGTGGCGTTGCGACAGCGTACTGGTTATCGAGCCATGCGACGAACCCTAGTGGCCGGGTCGGCGGTTCCGGGACAATGAGTACCAGGATGTCATCGACCCAGAAACAAGCTCGGGTGTAGTGCCATTCCAGTGAATAGGTATGCCAGGAATCCATCTCGACGGGAAGCAATGCTTCATGCGCTCCGCTCAGTTTTTGCACCCACCGCGCCGCCGGTTGTGTTGTGCCTGTCATCCTCGCCCATGCGACCGTGAGTGCTGTGGGGATAGTAGCTGGTAATGCGGAGAAACGCATACTGTGCACAACCTGTGCCTTCCATCCCCAGCCGGGTACATCCGGCACAAGCGCCATATTCGATGGAGGCGAGGCGTAGAAAAACCAAATGGATTCTGGCAACATAAGGATGTCTCCGCGTAATGAAAACGGGTAGTTCCAGAACCCAAAACCGGCTGTACCGCACAATATGCGCGCGATCTCAACTGTGCTGTTCGCGACTGCAGCCGGTAACGAAGAGCGCGCACGAACCTCCATGCGCAAGGGAGGTCTCCATGGAAAAGCCGAGCGTGCCAATCTTGAATAGTCATCGATCTGCGCGTCGACATATTGTTCGCTTTGGGCTGAAGGAAACTCCATGCGCAATGCAGAATCAACGATGCGAAGTTTACCGCCTCCAATACTCGTCTGCGTCCAATATTGATTTATGGATTGAGTAAAGTCGTCGAACATAGCAGTTATCTGCGCAGTGTCGCTTGTTGTAGGAGTTCTTCTTCAAGTTGTTGCCAGACAATCTGTTCTGCCTGCAGGTTGTTTACCGGGCGCTTGTTTCTTGCTCCCTCAATCATGGTATTGGCCACGCGCTGGCGAAAGTCTGCAAAATGTTTCTTCTGCTCTTCCTGGTCTGGCATTACGCGCAGTTCGATATCCTGCGGTTCATAAAATTCCTCAGGTTCAAATGATAGAGCTATCAAATTTGCGTAGTCTTCGATCAGATCCAGGCGAGATTGCGAGATGAAATAATTATATTGTGTGCTGGAGACCAGTAAACAGCCCGCTATGCGCCCTGCAAACAGGATGGGGTACACGGCCGCACTTTTCTCGTGTTCTACCCTATGGGCAGGAGTGAGATTTTGTTTATCATCAACGTTTTGATTTGCGGCGGGACGACAGAGGGTGGTAACGTAACCGCATAGTGATTCTGCGCCGAGAAACATGGCCCTTTGTTCGAGGTCTCCGCTCCAGGGATGTGTGCCAAACCCAACACTTTCACGCAGACTATGTACTTTGTGGTCGATTGGGGAAGGTGTCATACAGCGTACCACGTTGAGTGCTATGCCCAAGCGGTCAGGATCCAGCTGGCTGATGGCTTGCTGCAAAATAAGATTACTGAGCGACCAAAACCGCATGCTCTCGACGGTTGAAGCCCTGGCGGTAAAGACGCGATTATAGAACGCGGACGGGATATCAATCGATGAGTCGTCGTAACCTGCATTGGTGAATTCCTCAAAGCCTGTCTCTTCCCTGATCAACTCCAGCATCTGTTCGCGTTGTTGGGGAATAGCGGAGAGAAGGTGGCGCAGGTTTTGTGGGCGTGGATCTGATTCGCTGCTCGCCCAACGACTCAAGGTGATTGGTTTGATGCCCAATTCTTCTGCCAAACGCTGCTTTTCGTGAGGATCGCTGATGATTGTTTTCAGCAAACTTCGCCATGTCTCTGATTGTTCTTGCATATTGTTAGCCTTACTGCTAAAATAGCTCTAAAAGCACTTTTTGTGACCCATCTTAGCAGTTTGTTAAACTAACGTCAACTATGTTGAACGTTTTAACGTTCCTTTCTATCTCCTTCCCCACCTTCCCACTCTTCTATCACCTTCTCTCGATTGATGAGGAGATGTCCGTCTCTCCCCTTGACAATCAAAGTAACGCATGTTACGTTATTAACGGCGTTATTTTATGGAGGAGAAAGCTTGAACAGAAACGAGGTTTCCATGCATACGATACTCTTGCTCTCATCCAATTCCCGGAG